>NZ_JABERD010000010.1 GCF_013044505.1 Streptomyces sp. S3(2020)
GGCCGAACCCGTCGCCCCGCCCCCGCACGCCCACCACCTCGCCCAGGCGATCCGCGGCGCGCACCTCGTCGAGATCCCCGGCATGGGCCACGCCCTTCCACCCCAGGTACACGCCCCGCTCGCCGAGGCGATCCTGGAGCACACGGCGAAGGCCCGATCGGAGCGCGGCTGATCCTCGCCGCCGACCGGGCCACAGACCGGCACGGGCAGCGCCCGTGAACTCGGCCCGTACCCGGTGCCGTACGCCCCCCTCGACGTCCGAGCCCCGGACTCCTCCGACCGGCCGCGCCGCGCAACGGCCCGGTCCGGGCGGCCAGGTCCGGATCGGCACGCGCGAGCCACCACTCCTCGACCAGCCCCCGGCGGGTCCCGCCCTCGCGACCTCACTCCTTGTCACGGGCGACCGGGTCACGGGCGTACGACTGTGCCGCGCCGCAGTCGCCAGGGACTCCGAACTCCACTCGGACACCACGGTGTTGTGCGCCGACGTCCCGCGCATCCTTCGACTGCTGTACTCCTCCGGCATCCGCCCCGGGCTCTGGCCCGCCGGCTCAACGCCCACGCCTTCGTCACCGCCAGGGTCCTGCTCGACCCGGACCGCTTCGGCCTCACCCTCGCGAGGCGCGCGACACCAAGGCCGTGCGGGCTTCCTGGCGGAGGCGGGTGCGGACCTCCTGGTCGCGGGCCTGCCCATGCGGACGACGTACGGCACACGTCCGCCGCTCTTCGTCGACGCCGCCTGCATGAGCCGGATGGCGGACCCCGCGCACGCCGTGGGCGAGGCGGTGCCCCGGCACGGGGTGCGGCTCGCCTTCCAGGGCGCCCAGCATGGGCGGATGTCCCTGGACCTCTTCGCAGGCATTCCCGTGAGCGACCACCAGGCGGCCCTTGCCTGGTACGAACGGCTCTTCGGAACCCCGTCGGCGTTCTTCCCGAACGACACGGAAGCCGTCTGGGAGCCGGCCGAGCACCGGTACGTCTACATCGAGCACCTCCCCGCCCGCGCCGGCAACACCCTCCACACCCTCTTCGTCGACGACCTCGACACCCGCGTCGCCGCCATCGCCGACCGGGGCTTGAAACCCGCGAGCCGCGCGACCTACTCGAACGGCGTCCGCAAGATCACCTACCGCGACCCGGACGGCAACGAGATCGGGTTGGGAGGCGGTCCCGCGTCGACGTGGTGCGCGGGTAAGAGCTCTACGTGAACCCCCAGCGGGCCCTGCCGCCCTTCTGGATCTTGTGTGTAGCGTCCAGCCTTGTGTCGAGCGGTGGTTGTCCAACTGCCGTTCTACGCGCGCAGATTCGGCGCCCGCACCGCCTCCCGCCCCCCACCCATGGAGGTTCACCGAATGCTAGGCCTCGCCAAGTCCCCCCGTGGATTCATCACCGCCGTCACTGTGTTCGGCCTGCTCACCACCGGTGCCGCGGTCCAGGCCGCCACCGCCGGCCCGGCGGCGGCGGCCACCACGCACCGCGTCCTGTTCGACAACGCGCACGCCGAGACGGCCGGCAACGCCGACTGGATCATCTCCACCAGCCAGCCCGACCCGCTGGGCCAGGACTCCTCGCCCTCCGACGAGACGGACTGGACGGGCGCGCTGTCCTCCTGGGGTGTGGCGCTTCAGCAGACCGGCGATTACAGCCTGAAGACGCTTCCGTCGGGCAGCAGCCTCACCTACGGCGGGTCCGGCGCACAGGACCTGTCGAACTTCGACACGCTGGTCCTGCCGGAGCCCAACACGCTGTTCACGACCGCCGAGAAGACGGCGATCATGACCTTCGTGAAGAACGGCGGCGGTCTCTTCATGATCTCCGACCACACCGGCGCCGACCGCAACAACGACGGCGAGGACGCGGTCGAGATCCTCAACGACCTGATGACCGACAACAGCGTCGACTCCACCGACCCGTTCGGCTTCTCCATCGACTCGCTCAGCATCAGCTCCGGCTACCCGGCGGCGATCAGCGACAGCTCGAACCCGGTACTGCACGGATCCTTCGGCACCGTCACCAAGAGCCTCATCGCCAGCGGCACGACGGCCACCCTCAAGCCCGCGGACAACTCGGCCGTGAAGGGGCTTCTCTACCGCAGTGGTTACTCCGGCAACACCGGGGCCTTCTTCGCCACCAGCACCTTCGGCAGCGGAAAGATCGCCTTCTGGGGCGACAGCTCCCCGATCGACGACGGCACCGGCCAGTCCGGCAACACGCTCTACGACGGCTGGAACGACACCGGTGCCACCAACGCGGCACTCGCGCTGAACGCCACCGAGTGGCTGTCCTCGTGACACCGACCCGCTGAGCCCGCACAAGGGGGATGGCGGGTGCGGTCCCGGAGGCCTTCCGGGACCGCACCCGCCATCGACCTGGTTCAGGAGAGGCGGTGCACGAGCTGGGTGGTCAGCTCGTAACGGGCCCCTACGACGGCCAGTTCACCGGCGGTCACCTTCGCGGCGAGGTCGGGCTCCGCGGCGATGCGGGAGCGGATGGCCCGGACGTTGGCGTCGATGGTCGCGTCGACGCGGGCGGCGCCTTCCTTGGTGCGGTCTATGTTCGGGCGTATCTGGTCGGCCAGGTACTGGATGTGGGCGGGCAGTTGCGCGCCGGAGATGTCGGTCTCGACGGCGGCCTTCACGGCGCCGCAGGACTGGTGTCCAAGGACCAGCACCAGCGGGATGTCGAGTTCGAGCACTCCGTACGCGACACTGCCGAGCACGGCCTCGTCCAGCACCTCGCCACCGCTGCGCACCGTCATCAGATCGCCGAGCCCCTGGTCGAAGACGAGCTCCGGGGGCACCCGGGAGTCGATGCAGCCGAGGACGAGGGCGAAGGGATGCTGACCGGTCGTCAGGGCCTGGCGGACGGCGGGTGATTCGTCGGGGTGCCGCTCGCGGTAGGTGCGCCAGCGCAGATTGCCCGCCGCCAGTTCCCGCAGCGCCTCGTCGGGGGTGCCGGGCCGAGGACGCGTGGTGGTGGGGGTCGCGGAGGCGGGGGTCGCACCGAGGGCGAGGCCCGTGCCGAGGGCCGCGGCACCGGTGAGCCCGGCGCGCAGGAGTGCGCGGCGCCCGGCTCTGTGGGGAGTGTCTTGAGAGTTCACGGGGACGAACGTATGACCGAGTTCGGCGCCGGTCCGTCGCGTTGCCAAAGCATGGCGAAGCGTGGGGAAAGCGTGACGTGATCTTGGGTGGATCTTGGTCGTCCCGGGTGCCGTCCTTGGTGGGGCGGCCTCCGCAACTGCCTTGCTGTGTACTGCATTTGAGACAACCTGGCGGGAGAGAAGGTTCAGACCTAATCCCTGGGGAGGCCTTTCCGCAGGCTGTGTGGGAGTCGTCGCGGACGCCGGAGCGTGTGAATGAGTCAGGGCGGTAATCGGCCTTGTTCATCCCGTTGATAGTTCAACGTGCGCGCTGCGAGAATCCCCGTCCCGACCTCGATGTGACATTTCGCGGCACGCGAATTCCTGATTCACAAATCCCCCACTAAGTCCGCACAGAGCGAGGCTCTTTCCTGCCTCCGCGCAAAGCGGCGAAGAAGGTGCATCGTGTCACGGCACTCCATGCCGTTCGGCGTTCCGCCGCAGTACTCCGAAACTCCCCACGAATCCACGGAGCGGTCATCGGCGGCGTATCCCGCCGACCTGGCAGCCCGCCGCGCCCACCGGCGGTTCGGAGTGCGTGCCACGGCCGTCGCCGTCGGCGGATTCCTCGGGTACGTCCTGCTGTCCAGCTTCGTTCCGGCGCTGATGAATCGCACCCTCGGCGGCCACCTCACCCTGGGACTGGCTCTGGGACTCGGGCAGTTCGTGCTGATGGGCGTCATCGTCCGGCGCTACCTCGTGCACCAGCGCGCCCAAGTGACCGGTGAGGGAGGCCGCCGCCGATGGTGACGACCGGTGCCGCGGTCGTGGACCGCTTCAGCCTGCAACTGACGCTGGTGCTCTTCCTGTCCGTGGTCGTGGTCACCCTCTTCACCGCGTTGCTGACCGCACCGCAGGGCGACGAGATCAGCGAGTTCTATCTCGGCAACCGCCTGATGTCCCCGCTGCGCAACGGGCTGGCCATGTGCGGCGACTACCTGTCCGCCGCGACCCTGCTGGGCAGCACCGGCCTGGTCGCCCTGACCGGCTACGACGGACTGCTGTACCTGTGCGGCACCGCCGTCGCCTGGATGATGGTCCTGCTGATCATCGCCGAACCCCTGCGCAACGCCGGCCGGTTCACCCTGGGCGACACCCTGGCGTACCGCCTGCCCCGCATGCAGCGGCCGGTGCGCCTCGCCCTGGCCGTGTGCACCCTCGCCATCGCCACCCTCTACCTGGTCGCCCAACTCGTCGGCAGCGTCGCCCTGCTGACCCAGTTCACCGGCGAGCCCAGCGCCACCACCCGCACCCTGTGCGTGGTCGTCATCGGCACCATCGTCATCGTGTACGCCGCCATCGGCGGCATGCCCGGCGCCACCTTCATCCAGGTCGTCAAGGCCGTGATGCTGATCTGCGGGGTCACCGTGACCGCCGTGATGGTGCTGCACCGCTTCGACTGGAACTTTGACGCGCTGCTGGCCGCCGCCGCGGACAACAGCGGTCAGGGGCAGCGGTTCCTTGAACCCGGGCTGCGCTACGGCGGCAGCACCACCAGCAAACTCGACTTCTTCAGCCTCCAGTTGGCCATCGTGCTCGGCCTCGCCGCGCTGCCGCACGTGATGATGCGGCTCCTCGCCCCCAAGCAGGTCGGCGTCCTGCGCTCCTCGGTGGTGTGGGCCATGGGCCTGGTCAGCCTCGTCTGCCTGGCCGCGGGCATCCTGGGCCTGGGCGCCACGGCCGTCGTGGGACGCGACACCATCGCGCGGACCGACCGCAAGGGCGACGCCGCCGTGCTGCTGCTGGCCCAGGACCTCGGCGGCGGCATCCTGACCGCCCTGCTGTCCTGTCTGGCCTTCGTCACCCTCCTGGCCGTCGCCGCGGGCCTCACCCTGGCCGCGGCCTCCTCCCTCGCCCACGACCTCTACGGCGAGGTGATCCGCAAGGGCAGGGCGAAGGAGACCGAGGAACTGGCCGTGGCCCGTCTCGCGGCGGCCGTCATCGGGATCCTCGGCATGCTCCTCGCGCTGATCTCCTGGGGCGCGAACACGGCGACACTGGCATTCCTCGCCTTCGCGATCGCCGCCTCCGCTCTCCTGCCGACACTCGTCTACACCCTGTTCTGGCGGCGGTTCACGGCACAGGGCGCTCTGCTCAGCCTCTGCGGCGGACTGCTGAGCTCCGTCCTGCTCGTGGTGTTCTCGCCGGTGGTTTCCGGCACTCCCTCCTCGCTCTACCCGTCCGCCGATTTCGCCCTGTTTCCGCTCCAGAATCCCGGCATTGTCTCCATTCCGGCCGGATTCCTCCTCGGTTGGCTGGGCTCGCTGCTGAGCAGGCCGCAATCACCCGAAAGCTACGAGGACTTCGAGGTGCGCACCCTCGTCGGAGCGGACCAGCACCGAACGGGATGATGACATGGGGAATTTGTGGAGTTTTTGTTCATCGTTGGTCAGGGCTTGCGGCGACAACTCCCGTGCAGTAACTAGGTGAATCATGAAATTGTTCAGCCGTGACACCTCGTTCCGCCGCACGGAACACACCGTCACACCCCAGCCCCCCACGATGTCACCGGCTGTCGGCACCGCGTTCCTTCCGGACCCGGCGCTCGCGCCCCTGACCGGCGAATGGGTCATCGACCCCGCCCACAGCAGGATCGGCTTCTCCGTACGGCACGCGATGGTCACCACGGTCCGCGGAGCCTTCGCGGAGTACCAGAGCCGCCTGTACTTCGACGGCCGCGATCCGTCCCGCTCGCTGGCGGAGATCGTGCTGTCGACCGGCAGCGTCGACACCGGCGTGGAACAGCGCGACGCCCACCTCGTGGGCCGTGACTTCCTCGACGCGCGGAACTACCCACGCATGCGCTTCGCGAGCACCGCCGTGGAGATGGTCGGCAACGATGTCTACCGCATGACCGGCGACCTCACCATCAAGGCCACCACCCGCCCCGTGGTCCTGGAGCTCACCTACATAGGCCATGTCACCGACCCCTTCGGCTACCAGCGGGCCGGCTTCGACGGCACCACCACCATCAACCGCTCCGAATGGGGCCTGAACTACAACTCCAAACTGGCCGAGGGCGGCGCAATGGTGAGCGAGAAGGTCCGCCTCCAGTTCGACATCGCGGCCATCCGTACCGCACCTGTCGGCTGACCCCTCTCGGCTGAACTCTCCCGGCTCAGCGGGGGATCGTGACCAGCACACGGCCGCGGCCCCCGGCGTCGACCCGGTCGTGGGCCTCGGCGATCTCCGCCAGCGGAACGAGCTCGGCGACGGCGACGCGCAGGGCACCGACGGCGGCAGCGGCCGTGAGGTCGCGCGCCGCCTGACGCCTGGCCTCGGCCGGGAAGTCGTCGCTGCCGACGAGCCGGAGCGTGACGTTGTTGAACAGCAGCGGCCAGAACGGGATGCCGGTCCGGTCGGCACCGGTGGCGTAGGCGGCGACGACCGCCTCGTTCGCGACCACGGCGTTGTCCAGGTCGGCGTTGTCGGACAGGGACACCTCCACGATCCGGTGCACACCGCCGGGCGCGTACGCGCGGATCGTCGCGGCGGGGTCCGGGGAGTCCAGGGCGACGGCGTGCGCCACGACGTCCGGGTCGACGTGCTCCAGGTCCGCGCGGCGCCGCACGGAGGCGACGACGGTCGCCCCACCCCACCGGGCGAGCTGCGCGGCCAGCGAACCGACCCCGCCCAGCACACCGTGCACCAGCACGATCCGGCCGTCGACCGGCCCGTCCGCGAACACGGCACGGTGGGCGGTGATCCCCGGAATGCCCAGACTCGCCCCGAGCTCGTCGCCCAACTGGTCGGGCAGTCGCACAGCCAGGTCCTCGGGTACGACCGTGTACTGCGCGGCGGTGCCGAACGCCCGATAGGACTGCGCCCCGTACACCCACACCCGCTGCCCGACGCGACGCGCGCTCACCCCGTCGCCGACCGCGTCGACGACGCCCGCGGCATCGCTGTGCGGGACCACCCGGGGGAAGGGCATCGACGAGCCGAGCCAGCCGCGCCGCTTCTTGGTGTCGCCGGGATTGACGCCCGACACGGTGACGCGCACCCGGACCTCGCCCGGGCCCGGCTCGGGATCGGGGAGCTCACCGACGCGCAGCACATCGGCTGCGGGGCCCTGCGTGTCGTACCAGGAAGCGAGCATGGCGGACCTCCGGGGCCGGTCACCGTCGTGGAAGCGACTCGACCCGAGGCTACGACGTCGAAGCCTCGCTCCGCTCCAGCCGGACGATCACGCTCTTCGACGTCGGCGTGTTGCTGATGTCCGCGACGCTGTCGAGCGGCACCAGCACATTGGTCTCCGGGTAGTAGGCGGCGGCCGAACCCGGGGGAGTGGGGTAGGCGACGACCCGGAAGGCGTCCGCGCGGCGCTCCGAGCCGTCGGACCAGACGCTGACGAGATCGACGAGGCCGCCGTCCGGGATGTCGAGGTCGGTGAGGTCGGCGGAGTTGACGAGGACGACGCGGCGGCCGCCCTTGATGCCCCGGTAGCGGTCGTCCATCGCGTAGGGGATGGTGTTCCACTGGTCGTGCGAGCGCAGGGTCTGGAGGATCAGGTGCCCCTTCGGCGCCTGGAGCATCGTGAAGTCGTTGACGCTGAAGACGGCCTTCCCGCTGGGGGTGCGGAACACCTTGGAGTTGACCGGGTTGGGCAGCCGGAAACCGCCGGGGCGCCGGACCCGCTCGTCGAAGTCCTCGAAGCCTTCGACGACCCGGGAGATGCGGTCGCGGACCAGACCGTAGTCGGCCTCGAAGTCCTCCCAGGGGATCTCCGGCGCGGAGCCCAGGACCTTACGGGCGAGGCGGCTGACGATGGAGACCTCGCTCAGCAGCAGCGGCGACGCGGGGGCGAGGCGGCCGCGGGTGGCGTGGACCTCGCTCATGGAGTCCTCGACCGTCATGAACTGCTCCCCGCCCGCCTGGACGTCCCGGTCGCTGCGGCCGAGCGTGGGCAGGATCAGCGCGGTGCGTCCGCACACCGCGTGGGAGCGGTTGAGCTTCGTCGAGATGTGCGCGGTCAGACGGCAGTTGCGCATGGCGCGCTCGGTGACGTCGCTGTCGGGCGTGGCCCGCACGAAGTTGCCCGCGACCCCGAGGAAGACCTTGGCCCGTCCGTCGAGCATGGCCCGTATGGAGTCGACGGAGTCCAGACCGTGGGCCGTCGGCGCGGTGAACCGGAACTCGTCTCCGAGCCGGTCCAGGAACGGCTGGGGCATGCGCTCCCAGATGCCCATCGTGCGGTCGCCCTGCACGTTGCTGTGCCCGCGGACCGGGCACACTCCCGCGCCCGGGCGGCCGATGTTGCCGCGCAGCAGAAGGAAGTTGACGACCTCTCTTATGGTGGGCACGCCGTGCTTGTGCTGGGTCAGACCCATGGCCCAGCAGACGATGACGCCACGGCTCCGAAGGACCCGCGCGTGCACCTCCTCGATCTCGTCCTGGCTCAGCCCCGTGGCCTGAAGGACCTCGTCCCACGACGTCGTGGCGCGCAGATGCTCGGCGAAGGCGTCGTAGCCGGTGGTGTGCGCCTCGATGAACTCCCGGTCCAGGACGGTGCCCGGCTCCTTGTCCTCGGCCTCGATCAGCATCAGGTTCAGCGCCTGGAAGAGGGCCAGGTCACCACCGGGCCGGATCTGGAGGAACTGATCGGCGATGGCCGTACCCCGGCCGACGACGCCACGCGCCTTCTGCGGGTTCTTGAACCGCATGAGCCCGGCCTCGGGCAGCGGATTGACGGCGACGACACTGCCACCGCGGCGCTTGGTCTCCTCCAGCGCGGACAGCATCCGCGGATGGTTGGTGCCGGGGTTCTGTCCCACGACGAAGACGAGGTCGGCGTCGTACAGGTCGTCCAGCGTGACACTGCCCTTGCCGATGCCCAGGGTCTCGCCCAGCGCGGAGCCGCTGGACTCGTGGCACATGTTGGAGCAGTCCGGCAGGTTGTTGGTGCCGAAGGCCCGGGCGAACAGCTGGAGCAGGAACGCCGGCTCGTTGGCCAGCCGCCCCGACGTGTAGAACAGCGCCTCGTCCGGGTGGTCCAGGGCGCGCAGCTCGCGGGCGAGCAGGTCCAGCGCCTCGTCCCAGCCGATGGGCTCGTAGTGGTCCGCGCCCTCGCGCAGCACCATCGGCTCGGTCAGCCGCCCCTGCTGGTTGAGCCAGTAGTCCGACTTACGGCTCAGCTCGTCGACGGAGTACCGCTGGAAGAACTCGGCGGTCACCCGCCGGGTCGTCGCCTCGTCACTGATGTGCTTGGCGCCGTTCTCGCAGTACTCGTTGAGGTGCCGCTTGCCCGGCGCGGGCTCCGGCCAGGCGCAGCCCGGGCAGTCGATGCCCTTCGCCTGGTTGAGGGTGAGCAGCGTGAGCGCGGTGCGCTTCGGCGAGGTCTGGCCCAGCGCGTACTGAAGCGCGTGCACGACCCCTGGAGTGCCCGCGGCCCATGTCTTGGGAGCCGTCACCGACAGCTCGCTCTCATCCGGTTCGCCGATGTCCCGCATCGAGCACCACGCCCTCTCCCCAGCCGTTCGCCCTTCACTCTTCGTCAGCACATCGGTCCAGGTCAAAGCGGTAGTTGTTATCGCGTGATAGGCCGCACCGATCACACCGAGCGGTCCGCGCCCCCGTTCGCGCGAGACCGGTGGATCATTGAGGGGTGCTGCTCCGTCAACTCGAGTACCTCGTCGCCCTCGCCCGGGTCCGTCACTTCGCGAAGGCGGCGCAGGCCTGCTACGTCTCCCAGCCGGCCCTGTCCGAGGGCATCCGGAAACTGGAGGAGGAGCTCGGCATCCCCCTGGTCCAGCGGGGACGCCGGTTCGACGGGCTCACCCCGGAGGGCGAGCGGGTCGTCCTGTGGGCCCAGCGGATCCTCGCCGACCGGGACGCCATGCAGAACGAGATCCAGGCGCTGCGGGTCGGCCTGAGCGGCCGGCTGCGGATCGGGACCGTGCCCACCGCCTCCACGGCGGTGGGGCTGCTGACCCAGCCGTTCTGCGCCGCCAATCCGCTGGCGACCGTCCAGGTCTTCGCCGACCTGCGGGCCGAGGACATCGTGAACCGGCTGCGCGCGTACGAACTCGACGCCGCCGTGACCTACCAGAGCTCGGTCGCGGACCACGACTTCAAGTTCGTCCCGCTGTACCGGGAACGCCACGTCCTCCTGATCCAGCGGTCCGGCCCCGACACCGGCCCCGCGGAGATCTCCTGGGAGGAGGCGGCCCAGTACCCCCTGTGCCTGCTGGACCCCATGATGCAAGGGCGTCAGGTCCTCGACGCGGTGTTCGCCGCCGTCGGCGTCTCCGTCACCCCACGCGTGGAGACCGACTCGATCGCCTCCCTGTTCGCCCAGGTCAGGGCCGGACAATGGGCGAGCATCGTCCCGTACGCCTGGCTCCACGTCTTCGGCGTCCCCACCGGCATGCAAGCCGTCCCCCTGGTCCGCCCCGCCCGCTCCGAACAGATAGGCCTGGTCCTGCCGGCCCGCGAACCCGTCTCCGTCATCGGACAGGCCCTGATGGACGTGGTGACCCGATCAGACATCTCAACGACCCTGGAACGGCTCCCGGAGTAGCCGGTGGGCGTGCCCGGCACGCCGTCGGAGACCGCCGACTCCAGCAGTGGGCGGGTCTCGTCGGCGAACGGCTTCGAGCGCCAGGTTGGGCCTGGAGGGTGGCGGCCGCGGCACACTGGCACGTTCCGGGCGCTGCCGTGCTTCGCCTTCCGGTCGTGCGGAGGGGACGGCTTCGTAGAGGCGACCTGCGCGAGTTCCGGCGGCTTCGCGCGGTCGGGGATCTCGGCGGTGCTGGAAGGGCTGCGGGGGTAGCCGGTGGGCGTGCCCGGTACGCCGTCGGTTCCGGCAGTGGGTGGGTTTCGCCAGCGAACGGCTTCGAGTGCCAGTCGGGTCCGGGGGGTGGCGGCCGTGCCGCACCGGTGTACTCCGGGCGCCGCTGTGCTTCGACTTCGGGCCGTGGGGAGGGGACCGCTACGCGGGGTCGGGGATCTCGACTCCGGCAGGGGTGGGGCTCGGCGGCTTTGGGTTTCTCATGGGTGTAGAGGTCGACGGTCCTTTTGTTTGAGTTACGCAACTACCTGTTACGGTGGTGTGAACGCGGCGAAGGGTCAGGTCATGGGTGCTGCTGTCGACGAAGGGGCGTTCTCACCCCGGGGGGACGGACGCGGTGTCCTCGTCGTGACCGGGGACGCCGGTGATGCCGCTCAGCTCTCCGGGACGCTGGAGTCCGCGGGCTACCGTGTCGGCGCTACCGCGGCCAGTGCCGTCGAGGGAGCCGGGCTGCTCAGGCGGTCGCGGTTCGACCTGGTGGTCTGGGACGCCACCCTGCCGGACAACAAGGATCTCGCCAGGGGCCGCCGCCTCGTCCTGGAGAGCCGCCCGCCCGTGCTCTTCCTGATCACCTGCGACTACCTCCACACCCTCCTGCCCGAGCTCGGCGCGGGAACGCGGGACTACGTCACCAGGCCCTTCCAGCCCGCCGAAGTCCTCGCCAGGGCCGGGGTCCTGCTCCGAGGCCGACGTGACACCCCGGCCCCCGGGATGCCCCGCTACGGCGACCTCGTCCTGGACGACGTGACGTGCCGGGCCCAGCGCGGCGCCCGGTCCCTCGACCTGACCCCCGCCGAGTACCGGCTCCTGCGCCACCTGCTGGTCAACGCCGGCCAGGTGCTGTCGAAGGAGCAGATCAGCCGGCAGGTCTGGAACGACTCCCGTGCCACCGAGGCCATCGAGAAACTCGTCTCCCGGCTACGGCAGAAGGTCGACCAGGAGGACACCGCCCTCATCCACACGCGCCGCGGCTTCGGCTACGTCTTCGGCCGAACCGGCGGGTGACGGCACCCCCTAAAGCACCCCCCCAAGGTGCCCCTCAAGGCGCCCCCTCAAAGGCCCTTTCGCGGGCTGTCCGGAAGAAGTCAGATTCCCTCGCTTGCATACAGGTGGTCGCACGTCCGACCACCTGTTTCCGGTCTCCGCCCCCGCGCGGACCAGCACCCGAGGAGCCGCCATGCCTCCCCTCCTGAAACCCGAGGACCAGTTCCACGTCGGCATCGTCGCCGAGGACCTGCAAGCCACGAAGGACCAGCTCTCCCAGCTGTTCGGCATCGAGTGGTGCGAGGAGATGGGCGGCCCCATCGAGGTGACCCTGCCGACCGGTGACACCGTCCTCGACTTCCGGTGCGCCTACTCGCGCTCGTCGAGCGACGCGCCCCGGCTGGAGATCGTCCGGCGTATCCCCGGCACCCTCTGGGAGCCGACGCCCGGTTCCGGCATCCACCACTTCGGCTACTGGTCCGACGACGTCGCGGCCGACACCGCCGCACTCGAACGCCACGGATACGTGACCGAGGCGACCCGCAAGGGACCCGACGGCTCCCTGTTCTTCGCGTATCTGCGCAGCGGCGGCCAGACGGGCTTCCGGGTCGAACTGGTCGACAGGGCGGCCAGGCCGTCCCTGGAACGCGCCTGGGCCCAGTAGGCCCGCCCGCACCCCACCCACGACACCCGAGACCTTTCCTGAGGAGTGACCATGACGACCGTAGGCATAGCCACCGGAGCCGGACGCGGAATGGGCGAGGAGTGCGCGCGACGGCTCGCCGACATGGTGGACGTACTGCTGCTCGTCGACCGCGACGAGGCGGGCGCGGCGGCGGTCGCGAAGGACCTGAACGACGCCGGCCACCGGGCCACCGCGGAGGCCTTCGTGCTCGACGTCACCGACCGCGAGGGACTCGCCCGGCTCGCCGCGAGGGTCGCCGAATTCGGCACGCTCCGGGCCGTCGCCCACGCCGCCGGCATCTCGCCCACCATGGCCGACTGGCGCCGCATCTTCGAGGTCGACCTCGTCGGCACCGCGGCCCTCGCCGAGGCCCTGCGCCCGCTGGCCACCGAGGGAACGGCCCACGTCTACTTCGCCTCCATGTCCCCGCTGCTCGCCGGGATCGACCCCCCCCCCGAGGTCGCCGCGATCCTCGACGACCCGCTCCAGCCGGACTTCCTGGACAAGATCCGCGACGCCGTCGGCCCGGACCTGGAGAACACCGCGTACGCCTACCCGTGGGCCAAGCACGGCGTACACCGGTTCGCCCGCAAGGAGGCGGTACGGCTCGGACCGGTCGGCGCCCGCGCCTGCTCCCTCTCACCCGGCGTCATCGACACCCCGCAGGGCCGCCAGGAAGCCGCGCGGCACGCGTCGATGCAGCGGCTGATCGACGCGACACCGCTCGGCCGCACCGGACAGTCGCAGGAGGTCGCGGCCGTCGTCGCCTTCATGCTCTCCGACGAGGCGAGCTTCCTGAGCGGCATCGACATCCTGGTCGACGGAGGCGTCCACGCCGCCGTACGCGGATAGTCACGCCGTCGCACAGGGGACAGTCAGACCGCCTTCCGACCCCGCCTTCCGACCCCGCCCTCCGGCCCCGCCTTCCGCCGTCCAGGCGAGGCGGGGCCGTTGCGCGGGAAACGTTCCCCGAGACGCCCTACTCCGCCAGCCGTGCCGTGGACCGCCGCGCCACGAGCGTGGGGGAGAGGATGACCTGGGCCGAGCGGCGGCCGCGGTCGGCGATCCGTTCCAGGAGGAGGCGGACGGCGTTCCTGCCCAGTTCACGGCCGGCCTGGTCGACGCTGGTGAGGGAGATCGGGCCGAACGCGGCGAACGTGGTGTTGTCGTAGCCGGCCACCGAGAGGTCGCCCGGCACGGACAGTCCGGCCTCGGCGACCGCCTCCAGTACGCCCATGGCCACGATGTCCGCTCCGGCGAAGACGGCCGTGGGCCGGACCTGACGGTCCAGCAGTTCCCGCGCGCCCCGGTAGCCGCCCTCCTGGGTGTAGCTGGTGGAGATCACGTCGGTCCACTCCTCCAGCCCGTGCTCCCGCATCGCCCTGCGGTAACCGTCGGCGCGCCGGGCGTTGGGCATCTCGGAGAGGCGTGTCGGGTCGGTCTCGTGATGTTCGATGTGGGCGATCCGGCGGTGCCCGAGCGCGGCGAGGTGGCCGACGACCAGGGCCGCGCCCTCGACATCGTCGTCGGCCACGGTGTCGTACGACGGAGAGGAGCCGTGCCGGCCGACGACCACGGTCGGGACGGCGGTCCCGACGCGTTCAAGACGGGCACGTGAGGACACCGGTGCGACCAGGATGATGCCGTCCATGCCGCGGTCGATCATCGCCTCGGTGACGCGTGCCTCCGCCTTCTCCCCGTTGCATCCCGGGCCCAGGAACACCTGGTACTCGGTGTCCTCCAGCGAGGCGGTGACGCCGTCGAGGATCTCGGGGAAGAACGGGTTGCGGATGTCGGGCAGCATCACGCCGATGGTGTAGGTCTGGCCGCGCAGGCCCCGGGCGCCCGCATGGGGGCGGTAGCCCAGCTCGTCGATCGCGCGGCGCACCTTCGCGCGCATCTCGGGGCTCGCCCCGTAGGCGTTGCGCAGCACCTTGGACACTGCGGTGGTCGACACCTGGGCGTGGCGGGCGACGTCGACGATGGTGACCCTGCGACGCGGTGCTGGCGGCTCCATCCGGTCCTTGCCTCTCCGGGAAACGTTGCCGCCGAGTGTAGGACGGATTCCCGGTTCCAAGACCGTCTTCGGCGAGAGGTCCTGACTTCGCCCCCGTAACAAAGACGCAGTGTGCGCGGCATCTTGACGTCACGCGGGAGGCTCCTTAAGGTCTGGCACACCCTTTGGGGAACGTTACCCACACACACCGTCGACCCAAGCCGTCCGATCGGACCAGACCCGTTCGGCGATCTGTTTGAAACGTTTCAAGAAAGGAGGTCGTAGATGACTCCGAGTCCCAGTCCCAGTCCCACTCCCACCCCACGCGTCCGTCGGGCGCGCTCCGTGGCCCCGTGGTGGTTCGCGCTGCCCGCGATGCTGCTGTTCGCCTTCGTGGTCCTGGTGCCGAGTGTTCGTGGCGTCTACTACGCCTTCACCGACTGGGACGGTCTCGATCCCGACTTCTCGTTCGTCGGCCTGGACAACTTCACCGCCATGTTCAGCGACTCGGACGCCACCCGGGCCATCTGGCAGACGCTGCTGATCGCCGTGTCGATCACGGTCGTCCAGAACGCCGTGGGTCTGCTGCTGGCGCTGGGCGTCAACTCGGCCATCAGGTCCCGCAACGTACTGCGGGTGTTCCTGTTCGCCCCGGCCGTGATCACCCCGATCGTCACCGCCTACCTCTGGCGCAACCTGCTGGGGCCCGACGGCGCGGTCAACAGCCTGCTGGGCGCGGCGGGCCTCGACGGCTCGCGGCAGGACTGGCTGGGCAGTCCGCGGCTCGCCCTGTGGTCGGTGATCGGGGTGATCGTCTGGCAGTACGCGGGCTACTCGATGGTCATCTTCGTGGCGGGACTCCAGTCGGTGCCCAAGGAGGTCCACGAGGCGGCGGCCATCGACGGGGCGGGCCCGGTGCGGCGCTTCTGGTCGGTCACACGCCCGCTGCTGGCCCCCGCCCTCACCATCAACCTGATGCTGTCGATCATCGGCGGCATCAAACTCTTCGACCAGGTCTACGCGTTGACGGGCGGCGGCCCCGGCCACGCCACCGACACCCTCTCCACCCTCATCTACAAGGACGCCTTCGCGCTCGGCGAGTTCGGCTACAGCATCGCCCTCGCGGTCGTCCTCACGATCATCGTGGCGGTCGTCTCGACCGGTCAGTACCTCGTGCTGTCCCGCAACGAGAGGACCATGTCATGATCCGCTACCGCCGCCGCACCCTCGTGCTGGAACTCGCGATGATCGCCGCCGCCCTGGTCGTGGGTTTCCCGGTGTACGTCCTGGTCAACCTGGCCCTGCGGCCGGCGTCGGACACCTCCTCACCGATCAGCCCGACCACCTCGCCCACCCTCGACAACTTCACCCAGGCCTGGCGACAGGGCGCGCTGGGCGGGGCGTTGGCCAACAGCGTGCTGGTGACGGTGTGCAGCGTCGCCGTCGTGCTGGCCGTCTCCTCGCTCGCCGCGTACCCGCTGGCCCGCGTCACGGCCCGCTGGTCACGAGGCACGTATCTGCTGTTCCTCCTCGGCCTGGTCCTGCCCTTCCAACTGGCCGCCCTGCCGCTGTACCAGACCATGCGCGACATGGGCCTGCTCGGCACCCCCTGGGCCCTGGTCCTCTTCTACTCCGGCCTCCAGGTGCCGTTCACCGTCTTCCTCTACGTCGGCTTCCTGCGCGCCCTGCCACGGGACTTCGAGGACGCCGCCCTGATCGACGGCTGCACACCGCTCCAGGGCTTCCGTCACATCGTCCTGCCGATGCTCAGACCGATCACGGTGACCGCCCTCGTGCTCAACACGGTCGCCGTCTGGAACGACTTCTTCACCCCGCTGCTGTACCTCAGCGGCAGCGCCCAGCAGACCCTGCCGGTCGCCATCGCCGGGTTCGTCGGCCAGTACGTCACCGACTGGAACCTCATCTTCGCCGCACTGGTGATCAGCATCCTGCCCGTCCTGTTCGTCTACTTCCTGCTCCAGCGCAGCATCATCAACGGCTTCGCGGGAGGGCTGCGCGGATGACACCCGACACCCGTCCGGCACCGAGGCCCGGTGGCTCTTCCCCGAGGGGGACAACATGAAGACACGCAAACTGCCGGTACTGATAGCCGCGTTGACGGCCGGCGCCCTGCTGGCCGCCTGTAGCGGCGGCACCGGGGCCGGGGAATCCGGCGGTGGTTCGAAGACGCTGACGCTGGCGTCGATCGACCAGGGGTCGGTCGAGGACGTCGTCAAGGCGTTCGAGAAGGCCAACCCCGGAGTCAAGGTCCGCTACACCACCAGCGGCGCCGACCAGTACCAGCAGCAGATCCGCACCCAGCTGTCCTCGGGCACCGCACCGGACGTGATGTCGGTGTGGCCCGGCAACGGCAACCCGGGCGCCACGGTCGTCCTGGCGAAGCCCGGCTATCTGCGCGACCTGTCGGACCAGCCCTGGGCCGCGAAGATGCCCGACGCCATCAAGACCGTCGCCCAGTACGAGGGCAGGACGTACGACGCGATCTTCGGGCAGAACGGCATCGGCGCCGTCTACAACCAGCAGGCCATGGCGAAGGCGGGCCTCACCCCGCCCGACACCTGGACCGGCCTGCTGGCCTTCTGCAAGGCCGCGAAGGCCAAGGGAACCCCCGCCTTCGCCCTCGGCAACCAGGACAACTGGGTGACCCAGCTGGTCCTGTACGCGCTGGTCGCCACCACCGTCTACGGCGAGGACCGTGACTTCGACCGGCACATGCAGTCGGGCCGGGCCACCTTCGCCAAGTCGCGGTGGTCCACCGCCCTCGACAAGTACCTGACGATGGAGAAGACCGGCTGCTTCCAGAAGGACCCGCTGGGCACCAACTACGAAGCCAGCCAGGCCCTCGCGGCCACCGGCAGGACCCTCGGCATCATCCAGGGCAACTGGGTGATCGCCCTCCTGAAGGGCAAGAACCCGCAGGGCACCTTCACGCTCCGGGCGCTCCCCGCCACCGACGACCCGTCCCGGACCCTCGTCCCGGCAGCCGCGGGCGCCGGCTACGGCGTCAACGCCAAGGCGAAGAACGAGGAACTCGCCCTGAAGTTCGTGAACTTCGTGATGTCGCCCCAGGGCATGAACCTGTTCGTCAAGAAGCAGGGCGGACTGCCCAGCCTGCCGGACACGGGATACACGGTGGACCCGTCGCTGGCCGAACTGTCCGAGTTCATCACCTCGAACCGCACGGTGCCGTTCATGGACCAGCTGTGGCCCAACGCGAAGGTCCAGCAGACCATGCTCGCCGGTCTCCAGGAGATCTTCAGCGGCCAGTCCACCCCCGACAAGCTCCTCGACGAGATGGACACCGACTACAAGGCCGGGAGCTGACCATGCCCGACATCGTGACGGGCATGTTGAGCCGTGGACGGAAGGTCGGCACCACGGCGGTCCCCGCGGCGGGCCTGGCCGCGGACGGCCCTGCGCACGAGCCGCTTGGCGCCGACGACCGCACACCCCATGCCGTCGGTTCGGGGCGGCACATGTCCACCACGAGTGACACCACCGAGAGGACCAGGGCGTGAGCCATGTACGTCGTCGAACAGTGCTCGCCGCGACCGCCGGCGCCATGTCCGCAGGACCCGGCCTGATGGCGGGCGGAACCGGCGTGGCGGCGGAATCCTCCCCCCGTTCGCAGGACGGCCCGGTCTGGGGGCTGACCGTGGAACACCGCACGGACCCCCTGGGCGTGGACGCGAACCGGCCGCGCTTCGGGTGGCGCACACGGTCCGCGACCCGAGGGTGGCGCCAGGGGGCCTACCGGATCCTCGTCGCGAGTTCCCCGGACAGGCTCACCCCTTCCCGCGCCGACGTCTGGGACAGCGGACGGGTCCGGTCCTCCGACTCCGTCGCCGTCCGCTACGACGGTGAGCCGCCGCGCGCCTCGACCCGCTACCACTGGACCGTCACCGTCTGGGACGTCGAGGGCCGCCCGGCGGGCACCTCCCCCGCGGCCTTCTTCGAGACCGGACTCCTGAGCACCGACGGCGCCACCGGCTGGGACGGGGCGCAGTGGATCGGGATGAAGGGGAAGGCCCCCCACTCGGCCGGGGCGCCGATGCTGCGCACCCGAGCCGCCCTGAAGAAGCGGATCCGGGAAGCCCGGCTGTACGTCTCGGCGCTCGGCGTGTACGAGGCCCACGTCAACGGGAGCCGTGTCACGGTCCCGCAGGACGGCGGCACCACGATCGAACTGCTGCCCCCGGGCTGGACCAACTACGACGCCCGCGTCAACTACCTGACCTACGACGTCACGGACCTCGTGACGCGGGAGCGGGCGGACGTGACCCTCGGCTTCGTCCTCGGCAACGGCTGGTACAACGGCCGTATATCCGAGGGCAGTACGTACTACTCCGAGGACGGCAACGCCCTGGCGGTCAAGGCCAAGTTGCTGCTCCGGTACACCGACGGGACGTCACGGACGGTCGTCACCGGGCCGGACGGCGGCTGGAAGGCCACGGACACCGGCCCCCACCGGGCCGACGACATCTACGACGGCGAGACCTACGACGCCCGGAGGGAACTGCCGGGCTGGTCCTCGCGCACCTTCGACGACTCGGCCTGGTCGGACGTGGAACGGGTCGCCTTCGAGGACAGGTACCCGCGGGCGAGGCTTCTCGCCTATCCGGGCGAGACCGCGCGCTTCATGCACCGCTGGGACCGACGCCCGCGGTCGCTCACCGTCGCCACCGGGGTGGGGGGACAGGACGACAGCCCCAACGGCAGAGGGCGCCTCGTCGTGGACCCGGCCCGGACGGTGACCGACCCCGCCGAGGCGGCCGCCGCATCGGTCGAGCTCGGCAGCGGGGAGACCGCGATCTTCGACCTCGGCCAGAACATGGTCGGAGTGGCCCGCTACGGTCTGCGCGGACCGGCCGGCACCAAGGTGGAGTTCACGTTCGGCGAGATGCTCAACGACGACAGCGCCGGCGCGGACGGCCCCGAGGGCTCCGTCTACCGGGCCAACCTCCGCACGGCCAAGGCCACCAGCACCTACATCCTCAAGGGTGACCCGAAGGGCGAGACCCACCAGGACTCGCTGACCTTCTACGGATTCCGCCACGTCTCCGTCACCACCACCGGCACCGTCACGATCACCGGTCTGACCGGCAAGGTCGCCACCTCCGCGATCCGCGAGACCGGCACCGTCACCACCGACGATCCCGACATCAACCAGCTGGCGAGCAACATCCGTTGGGGCCAGCGCGGCAACTACCTGTGGGTGCCCACCGACTGCCCGCAACGCGACGAACGCCTCGGCTGGACCGGCGACACCCAGGTCTTCTCCGCCACCGGCCTCTACAACGCCGACGCCGGGGTCTTCCTCGGCCACTTCCAGGACAGCGTCGTCGACTCCCAGGCCGGCTACGGCGTGGACAAGGCCCAGTACACCGGGCTCGCCCCCAGCGGACGCTTCAACTTCCCGGCGGGTGGCAGTGGTTGGGCGGACGCCGGCGTCATCGTGCCGTGGACCCTGTGGCAGATGACCGGGGACGCGACCGTCATCGACCGCAACTGGCAGTCGATGACCCGCTACCTGGACTGGATCCGGGAACGGACCGGTGACACCTACGCCGGACAGGGCTCCATCACCGGCGACTGGCTGGCCCCGCAGAAGACCAGCGCCCAGCTGATGAGCGACGTCTACTACGGATACAGCGCCCGGCTGATGGCGCACATGGCCCGCGGCACCGGGCGGACGGCGGACGCGGAGACCTACGACGCGCTCTTCGGCCGTATTCGACGGGCGTTCATGACCAAGTACCTCAGTTCCGAGGGCGGCCAGGTCACGGTGAGATCCAGCCTCGGCGACGCCTCCCCGATCGAACCGGGCGCCGACCCCGACCAGAAGACGGAGGACAACACCCAGACCGCCCTCCTGTGGGTCCTCAAACTGGGCCTCTACGAGACGCAGGCCCAACGCCGTGCCCTGGTGGGCCTGTTGGCGGACAACATCGGCAACGACGCGGCCTACAAGGCGGCCCACCCGGACAGCAGCCGGGTCCGGTACGCCGAGAACACCCTGTCCGTGGGCTTCCTCGGCGTGAACGTCCTCGCCCCGGTCCTCACCGACGAGGGCCGTGCGGACCTCGCGTACAAGCTGCTCCACCAGGACGCGATGCCGTCCTGGCTGTTCTCGGTGAAGAACGGCGCGACGACCGTGTGGGAGCGCTGGAACTCGTACTCGACGCAGGACGGCTTCGGGCCGGTCAGCATGAACTCCTTCAACCACTACGCCTACGGCGCGATCATGGAATGGATGTACGCCTACATGGCAGGCATCGCCCGCGACCCCGACAGCCCCGGCTTCCAGCGCTTCCTGCTCCAGCCGCACATCGACCCGACGGGCCGGATCACACGGGTGTCGGCGGTGTACGAGTCGCCGTACGGCGAGATCGCAAGCGAGTGGAGCGTCGACGACGAGGGACGGACGCTGGTCTACGACGCGGTCGTGCCCGCCAACAGCGAGGCGACCCTGCGCCTGCCCGCGCCGTCCGCCGACGCGGTCCGTGAGGGGCGGACCCCGTTGGCGCGGGTGGCGGGCGTGCGGTTCCTCGGTCACACGGACGGCGTGGCCTCGTACCGGCTGCCGTCAGGGCGCTACCGGGTGACCTGCCGGCTGCGCTGATGCGCGGGCCGGGCCCGTGGAACCGCGTCAGCGCCAGCCGAAACGGCGGTCCACCACGGCGGCGAACTCCTCCAGCGTCAGCACGGAGTCCCCGTTCTGATCGGCGGCGTCGAACAGCGCGGAGGAGTCGTCGGCGTCGCCCACGGCCCAGAGCGGGAGGGTGCCGGCCGCGGCGAGCGTCGGCCCCTTCGTCCGCAGGGCGATGATGACCTCCTGCCGGGTCAGGGTCCCGTTCCGGTCGAGGTCGAGGGCTTCGAACAGGATCCGGGCCTTGTCACTCATGGGGTCTTCCTCATTCCCTTCGCCGGAGGGTCAGGGCCCGCCCTCCACTCCCTCATCACCACGCATCCGCCCCGGTGTCCGGTTCCCCCGGACACCCTCGGCGGTGCGGGCCTCCAGCGCGTGCAGCACCGCCACCATGTCCTCGCCGCCATGGCCCTGGTCGACCGTCTCGCCGAAGAGGGCGTGGCAGACGTCGAGGAGCGGGGAGGCGATGTCGGCCTTGCGGGCCGCCTCCGCGATCAGCAGGTTGTTCTTCAGTACGTCCGCGGCGGCCGCCTGGGCGGTGAGGTCGCGGGTCAGCAGCTTGGACGCCTTCACACGGGAGACGGCGCTGGCCATCGGGCCCGCGTCCAGGACGTCCCGGAGCAGCCGCTGGTCGAGTCCGTGCCGGTCGGCGAAGTGGAACGCCTCGGTCAGCCCGGTGACCAGGGTGATCAGGAACAGGTTCACCGAGAACTTCATCAGCAGCGCGCCCGGCACCGCACCGCACACGAAGGTCTCCTGGCACACGGGCGCCAGCAGGGGGCGTACGGCCGCCACAACGTCGTCGTCACCGGCCAGCATCCCCACCAGCTCGCCCTGCTCGGCCGGGGCACGGGAACCGGACACGGGAGCCTCGACATAGCGCCCGCCCGCCGCCCGGACATCGTCCTCCAAGCCGTTCGAATACTCGGCCGAGGTGGTGCCCATGTGGACCATGGTGCGCCCGGCGACGCGCGCGGCGAAGTCCGGGGTGCCGCGGCCCAGGACCGCGTTCATGGCGGCCTCGTCGGCCAGCATGAGGATGACCGTCTCCGCACGGTCGAACACGTCGGCCGCGCTCGCCGCGACCTCCGCTCCCGCGGCCGCCAGCGGTGCGCAACGCCCGGGCGTGCGGTTCCAGACGACGAGCGGCGTCCCGGCGCGGACGAGGTTGAGCGCCATGGGCTGCCCCATGAGCCCGAGACCGACGAAACCGACGTGCACGATGCGCCGCCTTTCCTGGCTCACGCGGGAGCCGAGCCGCCCTGATGCTGACTATGACGGCGGTCATAGTAGCCGCCGCTATGACAGCGGTCATAGAGTGGGCGTCGTAGCGCACGCCAGACGGGGAGACCGAGGATGTCCGAACGAGGACCGCGCGAGCGGATGGTCTTCAGCGCGGCCCAGCTCATCCGGCGCGACGGGGTCACCGCCACCGGCATGCGCGAGGTCGCCACCCACGCCGGCGCGCCGCGCGGCTCGCTCCAGCACTACTTCCCGGGCGGCAAGGAACAGCTGGTCAACGAGGCGGTCGGGTGGGCGGGCCGGTACGCGGGCAGACGCGTCGACCGTTTCCTCGCCGCCCTGGACGAGCCCACGCCCGGCGGACTGTTCGCCGAGATGGTGCGGCAGTGGACCGACGAGTACGAGGCCGACGGCTTCGCGGGCGGCTGCCCCGTCGCCGCCGCCACGATCGACTGCGCGGAGTCCACCGCGTCCACGCGGGAGGCCGCGTCCGCCGCGTTCGCCACCTGGACCGGACCGGTGGCGCGGGCGCTGGCCGGCATGGGCGTACCCGGGCGACGGGCCGGAGCCCTCGCCACCCTCATGATCAGCAGTCTGGAAGGGGCCCTCCTCATCGCCCGGGCCGAACGGGACGTCCGCGCTCTGACGACCGTCGCGCGGGAACTGGGCCCCCTCCTCGACGCGGCGGTGACGAAGGACGACTGACGGCGGTCACGCACGAGCCCCACGCGGGACCCGTGCGCGACCACGGGGTCGGTCAGAGAGCCGACGCGGCGCTGTGTAGGTTCTTCGCCGCCAGAGCCAGTCCCTCGGTCTGCGAGTAGGCGGCGTCCTCGTGCTCGATGTTCACCGCCATGTCCGGGTCGATCTCGGCGAGGGCGGCCAGGAACTCCGTCCAGAAGGGAACGTCGTTGCCGAGGCCGACGGCGACGAACTTCCACGCCGGGTTCTCCGGCCAGGCGTTGCACCAGAAGCCGTAACCGGTCGGCACCTTGCCGTCGGCATCGGCCGGCACGCGCGTGAACGACGTGTCCAGGACACCGCGGATATCGGCGCCCGGGCAGAGCGTCGCGTCCTTCGCGGCCGCGTGGAACACCAGCGGCCCCAGCCACCTGACGGAGGCGATGACATCCATGCCCTGCCACATCAGGTGGGACGGGTCCATCTCGGCCCCCACGTTGGTCAGTTCACCAGCGTCGAGGCCCCCGTCGTCGCGGTCGGCCGCCGGATCGCCGACGCGGCTCTGGACGTCGTACGCACCGCGGACGACGACGGCGTCGGCCAGGTCGTCGACCACCTGGTCGGGCTCGGCCACCGGGAGATCGTCCATGTCGACGGCGGCAAGGGCGTCATCGCCACCGACCGCCGTCGCGGCTACCGCACCGCGATGCGCCGCCACGGTCTGGACGAGCACATCCGCGTCCTCGCCGGCGACCACACCGAGGCGGCCGGCGAACGCGCGGCCCGCCACCTCCTCGACGGCCCCGAACTCCCCACCGCGGTCGTGGCGTTCAACGACCAGTGCGCCATCGGCGTCCTCGCCGCCCTCGCCCGCGCCGGTGTCTCCGTCCCCGGCCGGGTCTCCGTGGCCGGCTACGACGACGACACGCTCTCCCGGCTGAGCTGCTTCAACCTGACCACCGTCAGCCAGAGCGCCCGCGAACAGGCCCGGCACGCGGTGACCGCGGCCGTCGAACGCCTCGACCAGGACCGCACGGAACCCCGCGAGGTCGTCCTCAATCCACGGCTCGTCCTTCGCGGCACCACGGCGGAACCCGCCTGACGCACCGCGGCGGGCACCGAGCACTCCGCCGGATGTGCGGCGACGGGTCGTTGTCCGTCCGCGGCGCCGTCGTGGCCGGTCGCGCCCGCGCGGCGGTGGCCGCACATCGACACAGCCCCGCGCCCCTTCGGGGCGCGGCCGGACCGTGGCCGACTTCGCCGGACCCGCCTAGCGTGCTCGCATGGACGATCCCGGTACCGCTCACGGCTTCACGTCGGTGGACTCGCAGCCCCGGCCGGACGACTGGGTGCGGGTCCTGGACCGGGTGGCCGCGGAGCCGTTCCACGCCGCCTACAAGCAGCGCTTGCAGGAGCTGCTGCGACCCGCGGCGGGCGGACTGTTCCTGGAGATCGGAGCGGGTACGGGGGACGCAGCGCAGGCGCTGCGCTCGCGCTGGGAGGCCGAAGTCGTCGCGGTCGACAGCTCCTTGACGATGGTCGCGCAGGCGCGGGCGCGAGGACTGGAGCAGGCCTTCGTCGCGGACGGCCACCGGCTGCCGTTCGGCGCGGACCGGTTCGACGGTGCCTGGGCCGACCGCGTCCTGCAGCATGTCGCCGATCCCGACCGGGTGCTCGACGAACTGGCGCGGGTGGTCCGCCCCGGTGGCCGGGTCGCGCTGGCCGACCCCGACTACGACACCCAGGTCCTCGACATCGACGACCAGGACCTCGCCCGCCGCGTGCTGCGCTTCCGCGCCGACGTGCTGCTGCGCAACGGCACGCTGGCCCACCGGCACGGCGGCCTCCTCACGGCGCGCGGTCTCGTCGACATCACGGTGGAGGCCCGCACACTGGTCGTCCGCGATCCGTCGGCGGTCGACAATGTCATGGGCCTGCGCACCTGGGCGCACACGGCCTCGGCCCGCGGCCACCTCGGTCCCGCGGACGCGGACCGGTTCGTGACGCGGTTCGACGAGGCCGTGCGCGCGGGGCGGTTCACCTATGCCGTCACGTTCTTCCTGACGGCCGGGACACTCCCCGGGGCGGCGTAGTGGCGGGTCCCGGCCCTCAGGGCCTGCGGGCGAGGATCTGGATGCCCTTCGACGTATGTCCGTTCATGGTGCGCACGGGAATGACCCGGGTGTCGACGGTCTCGAACCCGGTGAGGAGCGCGGAGAGCCGCTCGCGTGAGTGATGGCGGCACACGGCACCGTCACCGGTCTCGAACACACCGTGGGTTCCGTACTTCGCGGCATGGCGGTGGTAGCGGTCGCGGTCGCGCTCGTCGTCCTGGAGCAGAAGGTCGCTGACGAGGAGGAACCCGCCGGGTGCCAGGACGCGGTGCAGTTCGCCGATCAGCCGGTGCTGGGCCTCGTCGCCGGGGACGCAGGTCAGCACGGCGAAGAGCAGGACCGCGTCGAAGGCGGCGTCCGGACACGGTGTGCGCGGAGGTGCGTCCAGGACCGCGAAGCGCATGCCGGGGTGCAGGTCGCGGGCCCGGTCGAGCATTCCAGGCGAGGTGTCGACGCCGGTGAGGTCGTCGAAGCCGTGCCGTGCGAGCTCCGCCATCGTGCGGCCGTACCCGCAGCCGTAGTCGAGGATCGCGGCCTGTCGGTCGAGGACGTCCAGCCAGGGCGGATGGAGCGGGTGCGTGAACGCCTTGGTGGCGGCGACCGCGTCCCAGTAGGGGACTTGACTGTCGAGCTCGGACATCACGAGTGCCTTACGAGGCTGATGTGCACTCCCACGTGGGCTGCTGCGCGGTCTCAGGCCAAGGTGACCTCGACCGGGAGTTTCTTGATGCCGTTGACGAAGTTGGAGCGGACGCGGGGGACGGCGCCGGTCAGTCTGATGTCGGCGATCCTCGGGATGAGCTCCTCGAACATGATGCGGATCTCGGTGCGGGCCAGCAGGTTGCCCAGGCACAGGTGGGGACTGCCCTTGCCGAAGGTGACGTGGTCGTTGTGCTGCCGGGTGACGTCGAGGGCGTAGGGGTCGGCGAAGACCGCCTCGTCGCGGTTGCCGGAGGCGTACCACATGACGACCTTGTCGCCCTCCTTGATCCGCTTGCCGCCGAGTTCGACGTCCCGGGTCGCGGTGCGGCGGAAGTGGTAGACCGGGGAGGCCCAGCGCAGGAACTCCTCCACCGCCGTGGGGATCAGGGACGGGTCCTCCTTCAACCTGGCGAGCTGCTCGGGGTGTTGCAGCAGGGCCAGCATGGAGTGGGAGATGGTGTGCCGGGTGGTCTCGTTGCCGGCCACCACCAGCAGCAGGAAGTAGTTGTCGAAGTCCTGCGCGGACAGCGGGATCCCGTCACGCGGGACGGTGTTGACGAGCTTCGACACCAGGTCCTGGCCGTCACCGCCGCGCCGCTGCCGCGCCAGCTCACGGCCGTACTCGAAGACTTCGATGGACGCGGGGGAGCGGAACGGCAGATCGCGGTACTTCTCGCTCTCCGCGCTGTGCAGCAGCACGTCCGCGTAGTCGGGGTCGGTGTTGCCGATGATGCGGTTGCCCCAGTCGATGAGCTGCTGGTTGTCCTCCGGCGGCACGTCCAGGAGACGGGCCAGCACGTTGATCGGGAAGTCCGCGGCGACATCGGCGACGAAGTCGAACGTGCCCTTGGCGAGAGCCGCGTCCAGGGTCTTCGCCGTCAGCCCGCGCAGGAAGTCGCCGTAGCTGTTGATGACGCTCGCGCCGAACTGCCGCTGGATCACACTGCGCAGGGCGCGGTGGCGGACACCGTCCATCTCCAGGATGGAGGCGCGCTTCTTGATCTGGTCGTCGTCGACCTCTTCGAGGTTGACGAACCGGGTCGAGGTGAAGGTCTCCGCGTCGCGGTCGACGGTGGCGATGTCCGCATGCCGGGTCACGGCCCAGAAGCCGGAGTTGGGGGCCTCCTCGGGCTGCCAGTGCACCGGGTCCTCGTGGCGCAGGGTGTGGAACATCCGCCAGGGGGTGACCCCGTCGGTGAAGTTGTCGAGGTCGGCCAGGTCGATGTCCGACAGGGGCATCGGCTCGTGCACGGCAGGGGTCAGGATCTCGGTCATCGGTGGCTCCTCGGCGTCACAGGTGGTAGGCGTACTCGGTGAACTCCCAGTCGGTGACGTGCCGTTGGAAGCGTTCGACCTCGTTGCGCTTGTAGGTCAGGTAGGAGGCGGTGAACTCCTTGCCGAGGACGTCGGACAGGGCGGTGTCCGCCTCCAGCGCGTCCAGGGCACCGCTCAGCGTCGAGGGCAGCAGGGCCGACCGGTCGGTGTCGTAGCCGTAGCCCTCCAGCGGGGCCGGCGGCTCCTCGGCCGCCCGGACCCCGAGCAGGGCGGCGGCGATGGTGCCCGCGATCAGCAGGTACGGGTTGGCGCTCGCGTCACCGAGCCGCAGCTCCAGGCGGGCACCGGAGCCGCGCTCCGGCGGGATGCGGAGCATGGCGCTGCGGTTGTCGAGCCCCCAGTCGATCAGCCAGGGCGCGAGGGTGTCCGGGCCGAAGCGTTTGTACGAGTTCACCGTCGGGTTGGCCAGGGCCGCCAGTGCGGGGGCGTGGGCGAGGATGCCCGCGAGGGCGTGCCGGGCCGTGGCCGAGAGGCCGTACGCGCCCGCCGGATCGTCGAAGGCGTTGCGCGTGCCGCCGTCGTCGTCGGAGGTCTCGCAGGAAAGGTGCAGATGGAAGCCGGAACCGCCGGCGTCACCGAAGGGCTTGGCCATGAAGGTGGCCAGGTTGCCCTCCTTGCGGGCCAGCTCCTTGACGGCGGCCTTGAAGCGGAAGGCGCGGTCGGCGGCGTCCAGGGCCCCGGAGTGGGTCAGGTTGATCTCGTACTGGCCGCCGTCGAACTCGTGGTTGCCGGTGACGACCCCGAGGCCGAGGTCGCGCAGCAGGCGCAGGGTGCGCAACAGGTGGTTGTCGGGGTCGGAGCGCAGACCGGCGGTGTAGACGGCGCCGGTGGTCTCCGGCGAGCGGCGCCAGCCGGTGGGGGTACCGGGGGCGGGCTCCAGCAGGAAATACTCCAGTTCCGGGCCGACGACCGGGCGCAGACCCTGCTCGGCACACCGTGCCAGGACGGTGCGCAGCAGGTCGCGCGGTGACTCGGGGGCGGGAGCCGAGGTGGCCGGGTCGATGACCTCGCCGAGACAGGCGGCGACCCCGGGTTCCCAGGGCAGCACGGCCAGCGTCGACAGGTCGGGGCGTACGTGCACGTCCGGCAGACCGGCGTCCAGCCCGCCCGCGACCGGGACCACATCGCCTTGCGGGGTGGTGTGGTACACGGCGCGGCAGAAGGCCAGACCGTGCTCGCAGGCCGTCGGCAGATGGTCAAGGAGCACGTCACGGGCGCGGTCGGTGCCGATCAGGTCGGGGTAGACCACCCGGACCACGTCGACGCCCTCGGCGGCGAGCCGTTCCATGTGCCGGCGGATCTCTGGGGTGTCGGATGCGCTCACCGATGTCTCCTCAGGCGGATGGGGTGGCGTGGGGAAGAGCGGGCCGGGCCGCGGGAAGGGGCGGCGGACCCGGCGGGTCGTTTGGCTCCGAACGATATGAAGCGGTGTCTCGGCCCGCAAGGGGTCGGCCCGAAAAATTTATCCATCTGGACAGCTATTGACCAGGGTCGAGCGGCTTCCTATGTTGTTTGAAGCCAAACGAGTCAGGGGTGCGGGCCCCAGTGGTTCCCGCACCCCTTTGGCCCAGGGCCCGGCCGCCATCGGCCGGGCCCTCCATCCCCAGGAGGACCGCCATGAAGGTCGTCGTCGACATGAACAAGTGCCAGGACCACGGCCAGTGCGTCTTCGCCGCCCCGGACGTCTTCTCGCTGGACGACGACGGACATCTGCTGTACGTCTCCGACCCCGACGACGCCCTGCGCGACGAGGTCGAGGAAGCCGCCGACGTGTGCCCGCTCCAGGCCATCCGGATCGAGGGCTGAGCCCATGACCGCGACTGGGCGCATCGTCGTCGCGGGCGGTTCGATGGGCGGCCTGCGCGCCGCCGAACAGCTGCGCGCGGCGGGCTGGACCGGCACGATCACCGTCGTCGGCGACGAACCCCACATGCCCTACAACCGGCCTCCCCTGTCCAAGGAGGTACTCGCCGGCACAGCCCCCTTCGAGTCCCTGGCCTTCACCCCGAAGCCGGCCGCCGCCGACGTGGAGTGGCGCCTCGGCACCGGCGTCGTCTCCGCCCGGCTCGCCGAACGGACCGTCGCACTCGACGACGGCTCGACCCTCCCCTACGACGGACTCGTCGTCGCCACCGGTATGCGCCCCCGGCGCCTGCGCTGCCCCGGCCCGCGCACCGGCCGCCACACCGTCCGCACCCTCGCCGACGCCCAGGACCTCCGGGACGAGCTGACCCGCCCCGGCGCCCGCGTGGTCGTGGTCGGCGCCGGCTTCATCGGCTGCGAGGTCGCCGCCACCGCCGTAGGACTCGGCGTGCGCGAGGTGACCGTCGTCGATCCGCTGCCCCTGCCCATGGTCGGACCCCTCGGTGAACTCCTCGGCCGGGCTCTGCTGAAGCGGCACGAGGAGCGCGGTGTGCGCTTCGCACTGGGCGCCGCGGTCGCCGGGTTCGAAGGCGAGG
Source organism: Streptomyces sp. S3(2020) (assembly GCF_013044505.1). GTDB lineage: Bacteria > Actinomycetota > Actinomycetes > Streptomycetales > Streptomycetaceae > Streptomyces. The sequence continues at coordinate 29,797 of NZ_JABERD010000010.1, forward strand.
ACCGGGTCACGGGAGTCGTGCTGGGCGACGGGACCGTGCTGCCCGCCGACGTGGTGGTCGAATCGGTCGGGTCGGTCGCCAACGTGGAGTGGCTGGAGGGCAACGGCCTCGACCTCTCCGACGGCGTCCTCACCTGCGAGCAACTGCGCGTCGGAGGGCGGCCGGAGGTCGTCGCGGTCGGCGATGTCGCCCGCTTTCCCAACGCTCGCTACGACGGGGTGCCCCGCCGCGTCGAGCACTGGTCGATCCCGACGGACACGGCCAAGCACGCGGCGAGGGCACTGGCCGCGCATCTGACCGGCGTCCAGGCCGACTTGGCGCCCTTCGCGCCACTGCCCACCTTCTGGAGCGACCAGCACGACTTCCGGCTCCAGTCCTTCGGGGCGCCCGTGCTCGGCCTCGACGACGTCCGTGTGCTGGACGGCGAGCCGGACGGCGATGTGCTGGTCGGCTACCACAGGGACGGCCGACTGGCCGGCGTCGTGGCGCTCGGCGGCCACCGCGCCGCGACGGGCGCCGCCCGGTACCGCGCCCAACTGCTCAAGCAGCCCGCCCTCACCGCGTAAGGAACCCCCTCATGTCCTCAGTCCGTGGTTACTTCTTTCCCAAGACCGCCGGCGGTACCTCGTCGCTGATCCCGTCGCCGCCATGGCGGTACTCCGGTGACCTGCTCACCGTGGAGTACCGGACCGATCCGGCCCGGGTGCGTGAACTGCTGCCCGAACCACTGGAGTTGGCCGACGAGGATCCGGGTGCGGTCGCCCTGATCTGGGCCGACTGGCAGTCGTGCTCCGAGGCCGGGGGCGAGCTGCTGGACCCCGTGCTCTCCCAGTACAAGGAGGCCTTCGCGGTCGTCCGGTGCAAGTACAAGGGACAGACCTACACGCGCTGCGTCTACATCTGGGTCGACAAGGACTTCGCCATCGCCCGCGGGCTGCACCAGGGGTATCCGAAGAAGCTCGGGTCCATCCACCAGACGCGGCCGCATCCGTACGGGCCCGCTCCCCGGATCGAGGCGGGGGCGCGGTTCGGGGCGACGCTCGCCGCGGCGGACCGGCGGTTGGCGCAGACGGTGGTGACGCTGCGGGAGCCTTCGGCGAGCAACGGGTTCGTCAACGCGCACCCCATGGCCCATCACCGGTGGCTGCCGTCGATCGAGAAGGGGAAGGGGCTTGCGCTCGACGAGCTGATCGAGTCCGGGGCCTCGTCGGTCGAGGGCGGGCAGGCGTGGGTCGGTGACGCGGAGTTGGAGCTCTTCGAGGCGCCCACCGAGGAACTGGCGCGGCTGGAGATTCGGGAGCCGATCGCCGCGTACTACCGGCAGGTCGGGGTGGTCTGGGACGGGGGGCGGCTGTTGGAGGTCGGCACGTCGGAAGCGGCTGCCGGGTGAGGTCCCTCGTCGGCCGCGGGCTCGTCGTGGCTGGTCGCGCAGTTCCCCGCGCCCCTGGGTGGGGGCGCTACCCCCTCGTCTGAAAAGGAACCCTTCTCATGCCTGACAAAATCGTGGTCGCCGGCGTGTCCGTCGACACCCGGCACTGGATCGGTGGCGAGCGCGTCGCCTCCGCCGGAACGTTCACCGATGTGTCGCCGATCGACGGCAGCACGATCGGTGAGATCGCCCGGGGCGGACCCGCCGAGGCCGGTGCGGCCGTCGCCGCCGCCAAGGCAGCGTTTCCCGCCTGGGCCGCCACCTCCCGCGCCGAGCGCGCCCGCATACTCCATGCCGTCGCCGACGGCGTCGAGAAGCGGATCGAAGAGCTCGCCATCGTCGAGACCACCGACAACGGCGCCCTGCTGCGCTCGCACCGGCGGGGTGTGATGCCCCGGGTGGCGCACAACTTCCGGTTCTTCGCTGACTGGTTGCTGAAGCTGGACCACGAGGACTTCGAGACGCGCGGGCACACCAACCAGGTGAGCTGGGACCCGGCGGGGCCCTCCGTGCTGATCACGCCGTGGAACGCGCCCCTGATGCTGGCGACATGGAAGGTCGCGCCGGCTCTCGCGGCCGGTAACACCGTCATCCTCAAGCCCGCCGAGTGGACCCCGCTGACCGCGTCGCTGCTGGCCGACATCGCCGCCGAGGCGGGGCTGCCCGCCGGGGTGCTGAACGTCGTCCAGGGGTACGGCTCCGAGATCGGCGACGCGCTCACCTCGCACCCGGACGTGCGGCGGATCAGCTTCACCGGCTCGGTGCCGACCGCCCAGCGGATCGCCGGGTCGGCGGCGGCCAACCTCACCCCGCTCAGCCTCGAACTCGGCGGCAAGTCACCGCTGCTGGTGTTCGCGGACGCCGACCTCGACCTCGCCGTGGACCTCGCGGTGGAGCAGTACGACAACGCGGGGCAGGTCTGTCTCGCTGCCACCCGGTTCCTCGTCGAGGAGTCGGTCGCCGAGGAGTTCACTCAGCGATTTGTCGACAAGGTGAGCCGCCTCCAGCAGGGTGACCCTCGTGACGAGAGCACCGACATCGGGCCCAACATCCATCCCCGGCAGCTGGAGAAGATCGACGGCTTCGTGCGGCGGGCCATCGCGGCCGGGGCACGGGCGGTCGTCGGAGGGCACCCGGGGGACGGGCAGTACTACGCGCCGACCCTGCTCACCGATGTCGCCCAGGACAGCGAAGTCGTCCAGGAGGAGGTCTTCGGGCCGGTCCTGACCCTCCAGACCTTCGGCGACGAGGACGAAGCGGTCCGCCTCGCCAACGACACCCGCTTCGGGCTGGCCGCCACCGTCGCCACCGGCGACCCCGAACGCGCCGCACGCGTCACCGCGCGGCTCGTGGCGGGCACGGTGTGGGTCAACTGCTTCTTCGTGCGCGACCTCCAGGCACCCTTCGGCGGCTCCCGCCACTCCGGTGTCGGCCGGGAGGGCGGCACGTGGAGCTTCGACTTCTACTGCGACCTCAAGAACACGGTCACCGCACCGAACGGATGGACCAACCATGGGTGAGATCGTCGGGGCGGGCCTCCTGGCCCACGTCCCCACCATCGTGCTCCCCGAGGAGGACCGGCTGGAGCTCAACGAGGGCAGGGAGATCACCCTTGTCACCGGGCTTCGGCAGCTTCGTCGGGACGTCTTCGAGCGCGAGGACTACGACACCGTCGTCGTCCTCGACTCGCACTGGGCCACGACCGTCGAGTTCGTCGTCACCGCCCAGCAGCGCAGGGCCGGGCTCTTCACCTCCGAGGAACTGCCGCGCGGCATGTGCAGGATGCCCTACGACTTCCCCGGAGACCCCGAACTCGCCCGCAACATCGAGAGGTTCGCCGACAAGCACGGCACCTGGATCACCGCGATCGAGGACGACTACCTGCCGATCTACTACGCCACCATCAACCTCTGGAAGTTCCTGGGGGAGGGGCTGGCGGACAAGCGGTGGGTGACCATCGGGGTGTGCCAGACCGGCGACATGGAGGACCATCTGCGGCTGGGGCGTGCGCTCGCCGACGGTATCGCCGCCACCCCGGGGCGCCGGGTGCTGGTGATCGCCTCGGGTGCGCTGTCGCACACCTTCTGGCCGCTGCGCGAACTGCGGGACCACGAGTCCAGCGACCCGGCGCACATCTTCACGCCCGAGGCGCGCGAGGCGGACTTCGAGCGCATCGCGTGGTTCAAGGAGGGCCGCCACGACAAGGTCCTCGACACCATGGACGCGTTCTGGAAGTACAAGCCCGAGGCGAAGTTCTTCCACTACCTGATGATGGCCGGCGCCCTCGGCGAGCAGCGCTGCGTCGCCAAGGCCCGCCAGTACGGGGAGTACGAGAACTCCATCGGCACCGGCCAGGTGCATCTGTGGTTCGACCGCCCCGCCGACGGCTGGACCGGCGAAGGTCCGCCCGCTCCCCGTACCCCTCACAGTCGCATCTAGGAGCCCTGTCATGCCCGAATACCGCCGCATCCTCCTCGACGGCGCCGCCGTCCAGGTCACTGTCGACGGGGACGAACTCGTCGCCGGGGACGGCCGCCGCGTCAAGATCGACGAGGCGCAGCACCTGCCGCCGGTCGTCCCGTCCAAGGTCATCGCCGTCCACCTCAACCACCAGAGCCGCGTCGACGAGTTCCGGATCGACCTGCCCGACACTCCCACGTACTTCCACAAGCCGACCTCGGCCCTCAACTCCCACAAGGGCGCCGTCGTCCGCCCCGAGGGGTGCAAGTGGCTCAACTACGAGGGCGAGGTCGCCATCGTCATCGGGAGGACCGCGCGGAACATCTCCCCGGCCGAGGCGGGGGAGTACATCGCGGGCTACACCGTCGCCAACGACTACGGCCTGCACGACTTCCGCGACACCGACGCGGGGTCGATGCTGCGGGTGAAGGGCTCGGACACCCTCTGCCCGCTCGGCCCGGGCCTCGTCACCGACTGGGACTTCCACGGCAAGAGCCTGCGCACGTACGTCAACGGCGAGGTGGTGCAGGACGGTTCGACCGACGAGATGAAGTGGGACATGCACTATCTCGTCGCCGACATCGCCCGCACCATCACCCTGTACCCCGGCGACGTGCTGCTGTCGGGCACCCCGGCCAACTCCCGTCCGGTACGGCCCGGTGACGTGGTGGAGGTGGAGGTGGAGGGACTCGGCAGGCTCACCAACCACATCGTCACCGGCCCCACCCCGGTCCGCGCCGACGTCGGCGCCCAGCCCACCGAGTCCGAGGAGGTGCTGTCCACCGCGCTCGGCGGCGACTGGGAGTTCCGTGGCGTCCGCCCGCCCCGGAGGTGAGGTTCCGGCGCGCAAGTGTGCAGGTAGGGTCACCCGCATGACCGATTCCGCCGACGCCCCGAAGAGCCGAAGGGCACGCAAGCGTCCGCACTACGGCGAGGGGCGCGAGGCCCTGCTCAACGCCGCCGTGCGGGTGGTGGCACGGGGCGGGCTGCGCAAGCTCACCTACCGGGCCGTCGCGGAGGAGGCGGGGGTCACCCACGGGCTCGTCGTGCACCACTTCGGGTCGCGTGACGCGCTGATCGAGGAGGCCCTCGCCCACACGATCCGTACCTCGTTGAACACCAGCGACCTGGAGCCGGGCACCGGCAAGGTCGCGGACTTCTCGATCGGGCTGTCCCGGATGGTCACGGCGGATCCCGGCACCCAGGCGTTCCAGTACGAGCTGCTGCTGGAATCCCGCCGTCGGCCGGAGCTGCTGCCGCAGTTGCGGGCGCTGTACGACGAGTACTTCGACGCCACACAGCGTGAACTCGGCCGCATGCTGCCGTCCGGCGCGGACAAGGCGCTGACCCGGCTGGTCTTCGCCGCGCTCGACGGGCTGGTGCTGCACCAGCTCGTCTTCGACGAGCCCGAGGTCACCGACGCCGCCCTGGAGGAGCTGCGCAACCTGCTGCGGCTGCTGGAAGCGGATGGCGGCAAGGCCGACGGCTAGCCGGCGAGCCGTACTTTCCGAGGTCCCGGACGTGCCGCGTCCGGGACCTTGTTTCGTTGCGGAAAAATCATCTCCCACCCCCTTGCCAGGTGGATAGTTCCGCACCACTATGAGGCAACTCGTTTGGCTCGAAACAATCCGACTCTCCCCCTTTCTGGCAGGTGATCCGTGTGGACAGTCAAACGGTCCGGTCACAACAGACCGTGCAGGACGAGCCCACCGCAGGCCGACTCAAGCCCAACTCCCTCGGTGTGCTGGGCATCCTCTTCTTCGTCCTCTCCGCGCAGGCGCCGCTGACCGGCATCGCCGGCGCCGTGCCCATCGCCGTGGCCATCGGCAACGGCGCGGGGGTGCCCGCCGCCTACGTCGGGGCCGGTGTCGTGGTCCTGCTGTTCTCGGTCGGCTTCGTCGCCATGGGGCGCCATGTCGTGGACGCCGGCGCCTTCTACACGTACATCGGCAAGGGGCTCGGCCGTCCCGCGGGCTCCGGCAGCGCCGGGGTCGCGCTGTTCGCCTACTGTGCGATCCAGGCCGCGATGTACGGGCTGTACGGCTCCATCGTCAGCGGTCTGGTCGACCACTACACCGGCCTGAACGTCGCGTGGTGGGTGTGGGTCCTGGTCACCATGGTGATCGTCCAGGTCCTCGGCGCGGCCGGGATCGAGATGGGCGCCAAGCTGCTGGCCGTGTTCGTGCTGGCCGAGTTCAGCATCCTGATCGCCTTCGCCCTGGTCACCCTCTTCAAGGGCGGCGGCCCCGAGGGGCTGGGCTTCACGGACAGCTTCTCGCCGAGCGCGGCGCTCCAGGGGGCGCCGGGTGTGGCCCTGATGTTCGCCGTGGCGTCCATGTTCGGCTTCGAGGCCACCGCCATCTACGGCGAGGAGGCGCGCGAGCCCCGCAGGACCGTGCCGCGGGCCACGTATCTCTCCGTCGTCGTGGTCAGCGGATTCTTCGCCTTCACCTCGTGGATGCTGGTCTCCGCCCACGGTGCCTCCCAGGCCACGGCCGAGGCGGGCAAGGCGCTGGAGAGCGGGGACGCCACCGGCTGGGTCTTCGCGCCGATCACCGCGCAGTTCGGCGACTGGGTCGGGGACGTCGGGCCGATCCTGCTGGCTACCTCCCTGTTCGCCGGCATCCTCGCCTTCCACAACTCCGCCAACCGCTACCTGTTCTCCCTCGGCCGCGACGGTCTGCTGCCCCGCAGGCTCTGCGCGACCAACCGCCGGCACTCCCCGTGGGCGGCGGGCGGTGTGCAGACCGTTCTCGCCGTGCTGTTCGTCATGCCCTTCGCCCTGCTGGGCAAGGACCCGGTGCTGACCCTGTTCTCGTGGTTCAGCGGGGTGGCCGTGCTGGCGATCATGCTCCTGTACTTCCTGACCTCCGTGTCGGTGATCGTGTTCTTCCGCCGCGAGCGGCTGGACACCCGCCCCTGGAACACGCTGATCGCCCCCGTGCTGGGCGCGCTCGGCATCGCCGGTGCGATCTGGCTGATCCTGGCCAACTTCACGACCCTCATCGGCGGTGACTCGACCACGGCGACCTGGCTGGAACTCGCCGTCCCCGCGGTCCTGGTCCTCGGTGTCGTCGCCGCCCGCGTGACCCGCGACAGGGCCACACCCGCGGCCTGAGACCACCACCCCGCGGTGCGGCCGGCCCGACCCCCCTCCCCAGGAGCCGGCCCGGCCGCACCCGATCCACGGCCCGCGGGCAGATCTCGACCGGTCGCGCCTGGTCCGGGGTCTGTGGGTAGGCCGCGGTCGGTCGTGTCCAGGTCTCGGTCTGCGGGTGGGCGTCAGGGGGCCGTACTCGGTTCTGGGTCCGTGGGTGGATCTCGGTCGGTCGTGTCTGGTGCGTGGTCGGCGGGTGGATCTCGGTCGGTCGTGTCTGGTCCGGGTCTGTGGGTGGGTCGCGGCCGGTCGCGGCCAGGCCTTGGTCCGTGGGTGGGCGTCAGCCGGACGCACTCGATTCTCGGACCGTGGTGGACCTCAGGCCGGCGCATTCGATGTACGGCCCCCGGCAGACCTGGGCCGGTCGTGCCCGGTCCACGGTCGCCAGTCCGGCCTCAGCCGCCTGCGCCCGGTCCACGGTCTCCCGTGCGACCTCAGTCGGCCGTACCCGCCACCCGGTCGAGGAAGCCGTCGACCAGCCGTCGGGCGTCCGCCCGGGCGGCCGGCTCCAGCGCCCGGCTCCGGGCCAGGAGTTCCTCCGGGTCCACCCCGTGCTGTACGCACTGCTCGGCGCCGCCGTTGTCCAGCCAGCCACGCACCGTCCCGGTGGTGATCTCCGGATGGAACTGCACCCCCAGACTGCGTCCGACCCGGAACGCCTGCGCGCACACGGGATTGCGGGCCACCTCCACGGCTCCCGGCGGCAGCAGACAGCGGTCGTAGTGCCACTGGAACCAGGGGCCGCGCCCCACCAGGGAGGGATCGTCCGTCTCCACCTCCACCCAGCCGATCTCCGGACGCGGCGACGCCTCGACCGAACCCCCGAGCGCGGTGGTCAGCGCCTGCGCGCCGAAGCAGATGCCGAGCACCGGGACACCGAGGTGGTGAGCCTTGCGCAGCAGGGCGAGCTCGCCGCCGATCCAGCTGCCTATGGAGTCCTCGTCGTACACCGACCACGGCGCGCCCAGGGACACGATCAGGTCCCAGTCGCCCGCGTCGGGAAAGTCGAAGGGCACATCCGGAGCGTGATACCGCGATTCCGGTACGACGGTCAGGACCGTGAGGTCGTAGCCGCGCCCGGCCAGTCGCGCGCCGACCTCTCCGGGTTCCGTGACGTGCTCGTGCCGGACGACGAGTGCGCGCACCATGTGCTCCTTACCCGGTCCTCGCGGACCTGCCGGATCGATCCCGTGAGCCCTTGTGGAGGCTCCGCGGCCATCATATCGTTTGGATTCAAATAATCACTCTGGAGGTCTCCGCATGCCGGCCATCACCCACGAGGAGTGGCAGCGTCGCGCCAAGTCCCTGGACCTGTCCGGCGCGCATCACATCGACGGCGCCGACGAGGCCGGATCGGGGGCGGTCTTCGCCGCCGTCTCGCCCCGCGACGGCCAGGTCCTGACCCAGGTCGCCGACGCCGGCACCGCCGAGGTGGACGCGGCCGTCGCCGCCGCCCGCCGCGCCTTCGACACCGGACCGTGGCCGCGCCTGGCACCCGCCGAGCGGGGCCGGACCCTGATCCGGATCGCCGACCTGCTCCAGGAGCGCCGCGAGGAACTGGCCCTCACCGTCAGCCTGGAGATGGGCAAGCCCGTCACCGACGCCCACGACATCGAACTGCGTGCCGTCATCAACACCTTCCGCTGGTACGGGGAACTGGCGGGCAAGCTGACCGACGAGTCCCCGCACACAGCGCCGGACGCCCTCGCCCTGGTCACCCGGGAGCCGGCCGGTGTCGTCGGCGCGGTCGTGCCCTGGAACTTCCCGCTCACACTGGCCGGCTGGAAGGTGGCCCCGGCGCTCGCGGCCGGCTGCACGGTCGTCCTGAAGCCCTCGGAGAACTCCCCGCTCTCCGCGCTGCTGCTGGCCCGGATCGCGGCCGAGGCCGGACTGCCGCCCGGCGTGCTCAACGTCGTCAACGGCGAAGGCCCCGTCACCGGCCGCGCCCTCGGCCTCCACCCCGACATCGACGTCCTCGCCTTCACCGGCTCCACCGCGGTCGGCCGCCACTTCCTGCACTACGCCGCCGACTCCAACCTCAAGCGCGTCTGGCTCGAACTCGGCGGCAAGTCACCCAACATCATCCTTCCCGACGCCCCCGACCTGGAGAAGGCCGCCGCCACCGCGGCCTGGGGCATCTTCTTCAACCAGGGCGAGATGTGCACCGCCCCGTCCCGGCTGCTGGTGCACTCCTCGATCGCCGAGCGCGTCACCGAGGCGATCGTGGCCCGGGCCCGGGAACTGCGGGTCGGCGACCCGCTCGACCCGGTCACCGAGATGGGCGCGCTGGTGGGCGTGCGCCACCTGGAGCGCGTCCTCGACCACATCGCCACCGGCGTCGAGGAAGGCGCCCGGCTGCGCGCGGGGGGCGAACGCACACGGGCCGACACCGGCGGCAGCTACCTCCAGCCGACCGTCTTCGACGGCGTCGACCCCGGCATGCGGCTGGCCCGTGAGGAGATCTTCGGCCCGGTGCTCTCCGTCCTCACCTTCGACGACCTGGACGAGGCGGTACGCATGGCCAACGCCACCGAGTACGGCCTCGCGGCCGGGCTGTGGACCTCCGACCTGTCCACGGCCCACCAGGTCTCCCGCGCGCTGAAGGCCGGCACGGTCTGGGTCAACTGCTACGAGGAGGGCGACCTGACCGTCCCCTTCGGCGGCATGAAGCAGTCCGGCAACGGCCGCGACAAGTCCGCCCACGCCATCGAGAAGTACACCGAACTGAAGACCACCTGGATCCAGCTGTGAGCCGTACGAGCAGGCCCGCGCGCCCCCTGATAGCGATCCCCGCCCGCTTCTCCGCCACCACCTCCGCCCTGCGGTACGCCGCCGAGGTCAACGCCCGCGCCCTCATCGAGGCCGTCTGGCGGGCCGGCGGCGAACCGGCGGGCATCCACCCCGCCGCCACGGACGTCACCGAGCGCCTCGCCCGCTTCGACGGCGTCCTGCTCCCCGGCGGCGGCGACCTCGCCCCGCACCGCTACGGGGCGCCAGGAGTCCACGACAGCGTCTACGACGTGGACGAGGTACAGGACGCCTTCGACCTCGAAGTCGCCCGGCACGCGGTGCGCTCGGGCCTGCCCCTGCTGGCGGTCTGCCGTGGCCTCCAGGTCGTCAACGTCGCCCTCGGCGGCACCCTGGAGCAGGACATGGGCGGCCCCGACGGCGAACACCGCCACGTCGTGCACCCGGTGGCCGTCCAGCGGGGCACCCTGCTGGAGCGGGCCACCAGGGCGCAGAAGGTCGAGGCGTCCTGCTACCACCACCAGCGCGTCGACCGCCTCGGCACGGGACTGGCGATCACCGCACGCGCCGCCGACCACACCGTGGAAGGCCTCGAACTCCCCGGCGCCCAGGGCTGGTTCACCGCCGTCCAATGGCACCCCGAGGACACCGCCCACGAGGACCCCACCCAACAGGGCCTCTTCGACGCCCTTGTACGAGCCGCCCGTGCCTGACCTCGGGCTCAGCGGCCGGCCTGCCGGGCCGCCGACCCGACGCGCGCGATGCCGCCGGCCGTCCGGTCGAGCACGACTTGGGCGCGGGAGCCCTTGAGGACCAGGCCGATGACGGCGGGGTCGGCGCGGGCGAGCCGTACGAAGGCGTCGTAGGGGACGGGGTGTCGAGCGGTCATGGGGTGATCTCCTGATCTGCGGCGCGGCCGCAGGCATGGCTGTGGAGGCGGCCCCGCGGCCGGGGTGCCCTTACCGTCCGCGGCGGTGCTCGGTCGCGCACTGCGAAGGGCCGCACCCCGCGACGGGTGCGGCCCTTCACCATGACGGGATGTTCACGCCGTGCGCGTCACTGGTGATGCGGCGACGTCAGGTAGTGCTGCCTGAGGAGCTCCTTTCCGTAGTCGTTGCCGTTCGGGGTGCGGATGACGGAGTGGACGTGCATCTGGGTGGGGGTGCCCTCGGTGCCGCCGTAGGCGCCGCGCAGCGGGCCCGGTGCCTGGCAGTCCACCTCGATCCACACCACCGGGCTGTGCACGCGGACGTAGAAGGCGTCGTCGTCGCCGGTGCCGCCGGCCCAGGTGACGTAGGTGTCGGAGAGGTGCTTGCGGATCTCGGCCAGGGTGACCTTGGCGGCGTCGGCCTTGGCGCGGCCGACGAAGGCCTGCGCGATGCCGAGGAGCTTCGTCCGCTGCGCGCCGCTGAGGGCGTTGCCGCGCAGGCCCGTGTACGCCTGGACCGTGTTGTCGGAGAACGCGCCCGCCTTCATGGACTCGTTCGACTTGGTCGAGGACTCGATGGCGACCTTCTGCTGCGCCTCGGTCAGGGAGTTGACGAAGGCGAGGCTCGCGACGACCTCCTCGTGGCAGACCGTCACCGTCTCGCCGTCGATCTCCATCGAGGTCGGCTCCGAACCCCAGAAGCAGGGGCTCATGACCACCTGGTCGCCGAGCACGAAGTAGTTGACGACCAGGTGGTGGCCGTCGAACTGGAAGCCCCAGGGCTCGGTCGCGGACGGGGTGCCCATCACCGTCCAGTAGTAGGCGTCCTCGTTGAAGGCGGTGGTGTTGCCGATCGCCTCGCCGGCCGCCTGGTTGATCTTCCGGATCTTCTCCGTGGTCTCCAGACCGTCGGCGCTCAGCGCGGCCTTCAACAGGGCGGTGCCCAGCGCCTGCTGATCATCCGTCAGATCGGCGAGGGAGACGCCCTGGCGTTCGTAGGAGTCGATGTTGCTCCACAGCCGCCACTCGGTGGAGTGCACCGTGAACTGCGTCGAGGACTTCTGGGTGTCGGTGAGCCCGGCCAGGAACGCGTTCGCGGCCGAGATCACCGCAGCGGTGGCCACCTTCGTGGAGTGGATCGTGAAGAGGTCGTCGATCCGCTTGCCGTCGGTGGTGAGACCGAAGAAGTCCTCGGTGATCGACTGGTTGCCGGGACCGCCGGTGCCGCCGCCCGGGCCGCCGCTGGGGGCACCGCTCGGCGAGGCACTGGCCGTGGCGTCCGCGGTGCCGGTGGTGTCGTCGGCCAGCGCGGCCCAGGCCCCGGCGCCGCCCATCGTGGCGACGGCCGTCGCGCCGCTGGCGAAGAAGACCTTGCGCATGAAGTTACGGCGGCTCGCGTGAGCACGGCGGCCGGCTTCGGACTGCGGCTCCCGGGCCGTGGGCTCACCGGTGTCGAGCTCGGTCATCGTCGCTGATTCCCTTCGTCGTCGGCACGTCCCCGCCGGACGGCCGCCCGTTGATCACTGTGGGGGAGCGAACTGAGTCCGAGCTGAAACAGGCCGCGCGGGCGGCCGGGAGGAAGCCGCCGAAGGGCGCAGGGATCCCTTCTGAACTGCGAATATGTGGGGACGCTTAGAGTTCGCGGCCGTGCGCGGGGAGCGTCACCGAGAACTCGGTGCGGCCGGGCTCGCTCGCCACGTCGAGGCGGCCCTCGTGCGCCTCGGTGATCGCCGCGGCGATGGCCAGGCCCAGCCCCGTGCCGCCCTCCCGGCCGGGGACACGGGAGCGGGAGGCGTCGGCCCGGGTGAAGCGTTCGAAGACCGAGGGCAGGAGAGCGGGCGGGATGCCGGGACCGTCGTCCCGCACGCGGACCACGCAGTGCGTGTCCGTGGCCTCCACGACCACGGTGATCTTCGTGCCCGGAGGGGTGTGCAGACGGGCGTTGGCCAGCAGGTTGGCCACCACCTGGTGCAGCCGTGAGGCGTCGCCGGACACGGCCGCCCGGCCGCCGTCGAGGCGCAACGCCAGCTGCCAGTCGTGCTCGGCGCCCGCGGCCCGCGCGTCCCACACCGCCTCGGCGACCAGCGTCGCGAGGTTCACCTCGTCCGACCGCAGGGGCCGACCCTCGTCGAGCCGGGCGAGCAGCAGCAGATCCTCGACGAGCCCGGTCATCCGGGCCGACTGCGCGGCGACCCGGTCCCAGGCCAACTCCGGTGCCATCGTGCGCGTCCCGCTCCTCATGAACTCGGCGTAGCCCGCGATCGAGGCGAGCGGTGTACGCAGCTCATGGCTGGCGTCGGCGAGGAAGCGCCGCATCCGGTCCTCGGTGCGCTGGCGTTCGGCGAGCGAGGACTCCACATGGTCGATCAGGCGGTTGAGCCCGACACCGACCTGGCCGGTCTCGGTGCCGGGATCGGTGTCCGCGGTCGGCACGCGGGTGAGCCCCGTGACCTCACCGCGGTCCAGCGGTACCCGGGCGACCTCCGCCGCGGTGGCGGCGACCCGGCCCAGGGGGCGCAGCTGGCGTCGTACGACCACGGTCGCGGCACCCGCCGCGGCGGCCAGCCCGGCGGAGGCGATCCCGGCCTCCACGACGACCAGGCCGTCGATCATGCGCTGCACGTCGTGCATGGGGAGTCCGGCCAGCACGGGCACCCCGTCGCCGCCGATCGCGGTCACGCGGTACGTGCCGAGCCCGGGGACGGTGCGCGTGTGCAGAGAGCCGTCCGTCGTGATGCCGTCGAGGGCGGCGCGCTGGGCGGCGGTGAGGACCTGCTGGCGGCCGTCGGGGGTCACGACCTCGGCGGCGATGACCTGGCCGTCGCTGAAGCGGGCCGCGAGCGTCCCGGTCGGCTGTCCGCGCTCGTTGAGGAAGCCGAGGTCCGTCGCGCCGCCCGTGCGTCGCTGGAGGCCGCCCTGGCTGCGTTCGGCGGCGTCGGTGACGCGTTGGTCCAGATCCCCGAGCAGATAGACGCGTTGGACGAACACCGTCGTGAGGGCCATGGCCGCGCACACGGCGACCATGGCCACGGAGATGAACACCACCAGGCGCACCCGCAGCGAGCGCCGTCCCAGACGCGGGCGGGGCAGCCGAGCGCCGCGTCGAGGTCGCCTCATGCCCCGTCGTCCGCGGCCCTGATCGCGTAGCCGACACCGCGCACGGTGTGGATCATCGGCGTACGGCCCTTGTCGATCTTGGAGCGGAGGCTGTACACATACACCTCGACCAGGTTGCCCTCGCCGTCGAACGAGGAGTTCCAGACGTGGTCGAGTATCTGCGTCTTGCTCAGCACCTGGTGCGGGTGGCTCATGAGGAAGGCCAGCAGGTCGAACTCCTTGGCCGTGAGCGGGACAGGCGTCCCGCCCCGACGCACCTCGCGGCTCCTCTCGGCCAGCACGAGGTCGCCCAGCACCAGCACCTCGTCCTGTTCGGACGCGTCATCGGGGCGGACACGGCGCAGCAGGCCCCGCAGCCGCAGCATGACCTCCTCCAGGGAGAACGGCTTGGTCACGTAGTCGTCCGCACCCGCCGACAGTCCGTCGATGCGGTGCTCCAGGGCATCGCGGGCGGTGAGCATCAGCACGGGCAGCCGGGCGTTCTCGCTCCTGAGCCTGCGCAGGACGTCGACCCCGTCCACGTCGGGCAGCATCCCGTCCAGGACGACGAGGTGCGGGGAGCAGTCCCGTGCGATCCGCAGCGCGCCACGGCCGTCCCACGCCGCGAACGGCCGCCATCCGGCCTCGGTCACCGCCGCGGACAGCAACTCGGTGAGCTCGGGCTCGTCGTCGACGATGAGCACGCGGACCGTGCCGTGGCGGGTTGCGGAGGAGCCGGACATGCCCCGACCCTTCCGCAGGCGGCTGTGGGTGGGATGTGAGCGACCTGAGGGCGTGCCATGTGCGGGAGGGGAGGGGAGGGGCGCGCCGGGGTGCGCTCCGGGCCTCGCCCGGCCGGAGCCATGAAAGAGACGCACACGTGTGCCGCGGGACCGGGATCGGGGCCGACGAACCCCGGCCCGCCGGCCCTCACCGCCCGAGTCGAGGGTCCACGTGGATCTTCGGACCCGGTCCCGCGCCCGCCGGACGCTCACCGGCGAGCACCGGCCCGACCTCGTCGAGCCCCACGGTGGCGGCGACGAGCGGTCTGGGGTCCACCGATCCGTCGGCGTAGGCCTGGATCGTCGTGGCGAGACCGGGGGAGGCGGACAGGACGCCCACCGCCGTCACGTCCTTGAGGAGGAGCGTGCGGTGGTCGAGCCGGGCGGGTTCGCCGGCCAGCCCGATGTAGACGACACGGCCGGCCGGTTCGACCAACTCCAGGGCACGGTTGGGGAGATGGGGCGCGGTCGAGGCGTCCACGACCGAGTCGAACGGCAGGCCGGGCAAGGACCGTTCCGTCCATACGTGCTCGAAGCCCAGCGCCCGGGCGAACGCGAGGGAGGCGTCCGTGGCGCCCATCAGATGCACCTCGGCACCGGCCGCCCGCAGGAACATCGCGACCAGCAGCCCGATCGTCCCCGGTCCCAGCACCAGCGTACGGTCGCCGGGACGCGGCGCGGCGGCCCGTGCCGCGCGCAGGGCGTTCCCGCCCGGCTCCACCAGCGCACCGAGCTCCGCGTCGACGGAGTCGGGCAGGGCGTGCAACGAGGAGGCCGGCACGGCGAGTTGCTCCGCCAGCGCCCCGGCCCGGGCACCGCGGATGCCGACCTCCTGCCGCTGCTCGCACACATGCTGATCGCCCCGCAGACAGCGGCGGCAGGTGCCGCAGCCGAGCATCGTGTCGCCCATCACCCGGCGCCCGCACCAGTCGGGATCCACACCGTCACCGACCGCGGCCACACGCCCGGACCACTCGTGCCCCAGCCGCATGGGATACGCGGAGTGCCCCTGATGGAGATAGGCCATCTCCCCGGTGAAGAACTCCACGTCGGTACCGCACACGCCGACCCGCTCGACGTCGACGACGACCTCACCGGGTCCGGCCACCGGCGCCGGGACGTCCCGGACCTCGTAGCCGCCGGGGCCGGTCAGTACGAAAGCGCGCATCGGGAGCCGCTCACCGGGGCCCGAGGACATGCTGGCGCTGCGCGCCGAGCCGCGTGATGCCCAGCTCCATCACGTCACCCGGCGACAGATACACGGGCGGGGTGAGCCCCATGCCCACGCCGGGCGGGGTGCCGGTGTTGATGAGGTCGCCGGGCTCCAGGACCAGGAACTGGCTCAGGTAGTGCACGATGACGTACGGGTCGAAGACCATCGTCTTGGTGCTGCCGGTCTGCCGCCGCACCCCGTTGACGTCCAGCCACATGTCCAGCGCGAGGACGTCGTCGATCTCGTCCGCCGTGGCCAGCCACGGACCCGCCGGGTTGAAGGTCTCCGCGGACTTGCCCTTGGCCCACTGCCCGCCGCGCTCCAGCTGGAAGCCGCGCTCGCTGACGTCGTTGACGACCACATACCCGGCGATGGCGTCACGGGCCTCCGCCACCGAATCCAGGTAGCTCGTACGCCGGCCGATCACGATGCCGAGCTCCACCTCCCAGTCGGTCTTGCCGGCACCGCGCGGGATGCGCACGTCGTCGTGGGGCCCGACCAGTGTGTTCGGCGACTTGGTGAACAGGATCGGCTCGTCGGGCACGGCCATGCCGCTCTCGGCGGCGTGGTCACGGTAGTTAAGCCCGATGCACAGGATCTGGTGCGGACGGGCGATGGGCGCGCCGACGCGCTCCCCGGCGAAACGGGACACCTGCCCCGCCGCCGTCCGCGCGGCCACCAGCGGGCGCACGCGGTCCAGGCCGCCCGAACCGAAGAACGCCTCGTCGAAGTCGGTGACGACGTCGGAGAGGTCGACGTACGTCTCGTCGTCGACGCGGGCGACGGGCTTCTCGGCGCCGGGGGCACCGATGCGCATGAGGTACACGGGGCTGTCTCCAGGGGGGAAGGGGCTTCAGCTGTTCGGCTCGGTCAGCAGGGCGCGGATCTCGTCGAGCGCGTCGACCAGGGAGGCGAGCGGCGTCCGGTAGGCCAGCGCGCTGATGCTCACGGCTCCGGAAGGCGCGGTCGGGGAGGTGAGAAACACCGGCAGGGCAAGGCAGTTGACCCCGGTCTCGTTCTCCTGGTCGTCGACGCCGTACCCGCGCTCCCGCGTGACCGCGAGCTCACCGTGCAGAGCGTCCGCCGCGCACAGACTCCGTGGCGTACGGCGTTGCGGGCCCGCGTCCCCGACCCATGCCTCGACCTCCGCCAGGGACGTCAACTCCCGGGCCAGCAGCAGCTTTCCGACGGCCGTGGTGTGGGCAGGGTTGCGCCCGCCGATCGTCGACGTCAGCCGGACGGCACCGGAGGGCGGGTCGACCTTGGCGCGGTAGACGACCTCATGGCCGTCGAGCACCGCGTAATGCGCCGTCTCACCGAACCGGCGTGCCAGCGCGTCCAGCACGGGACGGACCCGGACATGATCGGGCCTCGCCTCATGGTGCGCGAACGCCATGCGCAGGAACTCGTCCCCGAGCACATAACGGCCGCGTACGTCCTGGTCGGCCAACCCCGCCCGGCGCAGCGCCCCCAGCGCCCGGTGCACGGTCGGCTTGGGGCTCCCGATCGCACGGGTCAGCTCCTCAAGGCCCACGCCCCCGGGATACCGGGCGAGCTCCTTGAGGACCGCGAGCACCCGGTCCGAACCCACGAGCCGGCCGCCGTCGACACCGGTCGCACCGTCCGTGCCGGGGTCTGTCGGTCCGTCGTACGTCTGCGTAGGCTTCATCGCGTTCCGAACAGTAGACCGACGTACCGACTATTGGAAGGGACCCCATGGTGAGGCTCCGCAGCGCACAGTGGTACGCGGGTCAGGACCGCAACGGCTACATCCACCGGGCGTGGATGCGCCGGGGCGTACCCGCCGACGCCTTCACCGGGCGGCCCCAGATTGCCATCGCCAACACCGCCTCGGACCTCACCCCCTGCAACGCACACCTCGACGAGGTCGCGGCCTCGGTGCGCAACGGCGTCTACGAGGCGGGCGGCATCCCCCTGGACCTGCCGGTCGTGTCGCTCGGCGAGACGAACGTACGGCCCACCGCGATGCTCTGGCGCAACATGGCCGCGATGGCCACCGAGGAGATGCTGCGGGCCAACCCCCTGGACGGTGTCGTCCTGTTGGGCGGCTGCGACAAGACGATCCCGTCGCTGCTCATGGCCGCCGCCTCGGTGGATCTGCCCGCGGTCGTGGTCCCCGGCGGTCCGATGCTCAACGGCACCTTCCGCGGCGGCCTGCTGGGCTGCGGCACCGGGGTGTGGCAGCTGTCGGAGGAGGTCCGGGCGGGCACACTCTCCCAGGAGCAGTTCACCCGCTCCGAGTCCTCCATGATCCGCAGCCGCGGACACTGCAACACCATGGGCACCGCGTCGACGATGGCCCTGGTCGCCGAGGCGCTGGGCACGGTACTGCCCGGCACGGCCGGCACCCCCGCCCCCGACAGCCGGCTCCTGGAGGCCGCGCACCACACCGGACGGCTGGCCGTGGACATGGTCGCCGCCGACCGGCGGCCGGGCACCTTCCTGACCAAGGGCTCCTTCCACAACGCGATCGTGGCACTGGCCGCCATCGGCGGCTCGACCAACGCGGTCGTCCATCTCCTGGCGATCGCGGGCCGGTCGGGCATTGATCTGACCCTCGACGACTTCGACCGCATCGGCTCCCGCGTCCCCGTCCTGGTGGACCTCCAGCCCGCCGGCCGCTTCCTCATGGAGGACCTCCACCGCGCCGGAGGCCTCCTCGCCGTCCTGCGCGAGGTCCGCGACCTGCTCGACCCCGACGCGCTGACCGTCACCGGCGAACCCCTGGTCGGCTTCCTCGACGACGCCACCGTCTGGGACGCCGACGTCATCCGCCCCCGCGCGGAACCCCTCGTCGCCGAGGGCGGAATCGCCGTCCTGCGCGGCAACCTCGCGCCCGACGGCGCCCTCGTCAAACCCGCCGCCGCCTCACCGCACCTGCTGCGTCATCGTGGCCGGGCCGTCGTCTTCGACTCCGTCGAGGACTTCCACGCCCGCGTCGACGACCCCGACCTGGACGTCGACGCCGACTCCGTCCTCGTCCTGCGCGGCTGCGGACCCAAGGGCTATCCGGGCATGCCCGAGGTCTCCAACATGCCGCTGCCGAAGAAGCTCCTCGAACAGGGCGTACGCGACATGGTCCGAGTCTGCGACGGCAGGATGAGCGGCACGGCGTACGGCACGGTCGTCCTGCACGTGGCCCCCGAAGCCGCGGCCGGCGGACCGCTGGGCCTGGTGCGCACGGGCGACTTCATCACCCTCGACGTCGAAGCCCGCCGGATCGACATCGACGTACCGGACGACGAACTCGCCCACCGCAAGCCCGACCAGGCCACCATCGACGGCTTCGCCGCACCCCGACGCGGCTGGGAGCGGCTCTACGTCGACCACGTCCTCCAGGCGGACACCGGAGCCGACCTCGACTTCCTCGTCGGTTCCAGCGGGTCCGAGGTCAGCCGTGAGTCACATTGAGCGTGCGCGGAAGGTGCGGCGATAGGCGTCCGGGGGCACGCCGACCGTGCGGTTGAAGTGCCGGCGCAGGGTCGTGGCGGTGCCCATGCCGGTGGCCGTCGCGATGGCGTCGACGCTGTCGTCGGTGGCCTCCAGCAACTCCTGGGCGCGGCGGATGCGTTGGGTCAGCAGCCACTGGAGCGGGGTGGTGCCGGTCGTCTCCCTGAACCGGCGGCCCAGGTGACGTGAGCTCATCCGCGCCTGACGGGCCAGGTCCTCCACGCCCAGCGGCTGGTCGAGCCGCTCCAGGACCCAGGGGAGCAGCCCGCCGAGCGGATGCTCGTCACGGGTCGGCACCGGGGCCGCGACGAACTGCGCCTGGCCGCCCGCCCGGTGCGGTGGCACCACCAGCCGGCGGGCGACGACGTTGGCGACGGCCGAGCCGTGGTCCTGCCGGACGAGGTGCAGGCACAGATCCATCGCGGCGGCCTTGCCGGCGGAGGTGAGCACGCTGCCGTTGTCGACGTAGAGCACATCCGGGTCGACCTCCACCTCCGGATAGCCGGCGGACAGCGCCTCGGTGTGCGCCCAGTGCGTGGTCGCCCGCTTCCCGTCCAGCAGACCGGCGGCGGCCAGCACGAACGCCCCGGTGCACAGGGAGGCCACCCGCGCCCCGGCCTCGTGGGCCGCGCGCACCGCGTCGACCAGCTCGGCGGGCGGATCCACGTCCACATCCGCCCAGCCGGGGACGATCACGGTGTCGGCGCGGGCGAGATGCTCGAACCCGTGGTCGGGCTCCAGGAGGAAACGGCCGACCCGGACGGCCCGCACCCCACAGACGACGACGTCGTACCAGGGGACGGTCACACGGTCCGGGACGGAGCCGAACACCTCGTAGGCCATGGACAGCTCGAAGTGCAGCATCCCGTCGGTCACGGCCAGAGCGACAGTGGTCATGTCCGAAAGTGTACGGGGCTCGTCGTTCCAGACACTCACGCCGGGGCGTCCGTTCTCGCCAGGATGTTCTCGACGGCAGAGAACGAGAACAACGAGAACGGGGAGAGAACCCATGGGATCGGCACAGACGGTGACGGTGTACGGCGCGTACGGGCACACCGGACGCTTCGTGGTGGCACATCTGCGGGAGCGCGGATTCGTCCCGGTCCTCTCCGGCCGCGACGCCGGCAAGCTCCGCGAGCTGGCCGCCACCCTCCCCGGGGTCGAAGTCCGGCCGGCGCCGGTCGACGACCCGGCCGCCCTCGACCGGGCCCTGGCCGGCGCGGACGCCGTGATCAACAGCGCCGGCCCCTTCGCGACCACCGCGGCCCCCGTCATCGAGGCGGCCCTGCGCGCCGGGATCCCCTACGTGGACGTGGCCGCCGAGATCGAGGCCAACGCCGACACCTTCACCCACTTCGCGGACCGCGCCCGGGCGGCGAAAGCGGTGATCGTCCCCGCGATGGCCTTCTACGGCGGCCTCGGCGACCTCCTGGCCACCGCCGCGATGGGCGACTGGACGACGGCCGACGAGGCGCACATCGCCTACGGGCTGAGCGGCTGGCACCCCACCGCCGGGACACGGGCCGCGGGCGAGGTCTCCCACGGCCGGCGCGGCGGGCGGCGCGTCCGCTACACGAAGGGGCGGCTGGAGTACCACGACGACCAGCCGACCGTCCTGAAGTGGCACTTCCCCGAACCGATGGGCATCCGGGACGTCATGGGGGAGTTCACCATGGCCGACGTCGTCACCATCCCCAGCCATCTGGCCGTCCCCGAGGTGAGCACCCACATGGCGAGCGAGGCGGCCAGGGAACTCGCCGCCTCCGACACCCCGGCGCCGACCGCGGCCGACGACGACGGGCGCTCCGACCAGACCTTCCTCGTCGACGCCGTCGTACGCTCCGGTGGCACCGAACGGCGCGCCGTGGCCAGGGGCCGGGACATCTACGCCGTCACCGCACCCCTCGCGGTCGAGGCGGTCCACCGCATCCTCACCGGGCGGACCAGGACGGTCGGGGTCGCCTCCGCCGGCGAGATCTTCGACGCACCCGACTTCCTGCGCGCGCTGTCGCCGCACATCTCCGTCGAACTGCGCCCGTAGCGACGCGGCGAGAGGAACTGCCGTCACGAGCAAGGAAGTTGATGTGCGAAGCTGTCCCCACTGTGGGCGGCGGGAGGAGCGCAGGGTGACAGGCGACGGCGTGCGTGCCGAGGAGATCGACACCAGCAGACCGCACCCTGCCCGGATCTACGACTACCTGCTGGGCGGCAAGGACAACTACGAGGTCGACCAGCGCGCCGGCGACCAACTCGCCGCCGCCGCACCCGAGGTACGGATCGGTCTGCGCGCCAACCGCGGATTCCTGCGGCGCGCCGTCCGCCACGTCGTCGCCGAGGGCGGCGTCCGTCAGCTCCTCGACATCGGCACCGGCCTTCCCACCTCGCCGAACGTCCATGAGATCGCCCACGAGGTCGCACCGGACGTACGGGTCGCCTACGTGGACAACGACCCGATCGTCAAGGCACACGGCGACGCCCTGCTCAGCAGCGACGGCACGACCAGCATCGTGCTCGGCGACCTCCGCGACCCGAGGGCCATCGTGGACCACCCGGACATCCGCCGGGTCATCGACTTCGACGAGCCGGTCGCCCTGCTCCTCGTCGCGATCGTCCACTTCCTCACCGACGCGGACAAGCCCGGGGAAATCATCGCCACCCTGCGCGACGCCCTCCCCTGCGGCAGCTACCTCGTCCTCTCCCACGCCACCGGCGACTTCGCCGACCGCACCGCGGCCCAAGCCGTCTACAACAAGGCCACCGCCAGCCTGAACCTCCGGTCCCACGCCGAGGTCGAGCGCTACTTCGACGGCTTCGACCTCATCGAACCCGGCCTCGCCCAGGCCCCGTTCTGGCGCCCGGACGCTCCACCGCCACCCGGCTCCGAACTGATCGGCTTCTACGGCGGCGTGGCACGCAGGCGGGACTGACCCCGCCGCACCGGGTTCCTATGTCACGCCCGTGCCTCGTGCCGTGACCGCTGAGCCACCAGCAGAGCGGTCACGCCCACCACCCCCAGGACCCCGACGGAGTGGAAGGCGCGGGAGGAACGCCAGGACAGCACCGACCACTTCGACTGCGCGGACAGGCACGACCCCGTGCTCAGCCATGATCCGAACGACACCAGTGACAGCGCCGACCCGATCGAGCCCACGGACAGCGCGCTCCCGATCGACCCGACGGACAGCGCCGAGCCGACCGAACCGATCGACAACACCGATCCCACGGATCCGATCGACAGCACCGAGTCCTGCGACCACAGGGACAACAAGGAGTTCGTGCCGGAGGGACGCGTCGACGCCAAGGAGGGTTTTGTCATGAGGCCATCCTGCCCGGCATCCGCCGTCCCGCCCATGGCATCCGCCGAATGGTCGCCGCGCGCTGAACAGGCGCCAGGTCCCCAGGCGGTCCGCTGCCCGTGAGCGGCACGTATCCTCCGGGCTGTGACAGTCACCTATGTACTGGACGGCTCACAGGTCAGGACGCTGGAGGACTTCTGGCGCGTCGTGGGGGAGACCATCGGCGACGAAGGCTACTTCGGCCGCAACCTCGACGCCTTCGTCGACTGCCTCCGCGGCGGCTACGGCACGCCGGAGGACGGCGACTACGTGATCGAATGGCGTGATCACGAGTCGTCCCGCCGTCACCTCGGCCACCCCGAGACCGCCCGGCAGCTCGACATCCGGCTCGCGCGCTGCCACCCGACGAACAGGCCCTCCGTGAGCGCCGACCTGGCGGAGGCCCGCGCCGGACGCGGGCCCACCGTCTTCGACTGGCTGGTCGCGATCATCGAGGGCGAACACCCGGGCGGACTGCGCCTGCGCTGACCGCCGCACCAGGATCGCGGCGGCCCCGGTCGTTCACGGCAGAACCTTCACCTGCACCCCGGAGATCCGCCCCACCTCGTCGAAGCCCACCTCCACCGCGTTCCCACCACCGAGGTCCGCGACGATCAGGTCGCCCTCGGAGCTCTGCGGCACATCGTGGTGGTCGAAGTAGCCGCCGACGACATCCCGGGCCGAGTACCCGATCAGCCCCGCTCCGGTGAGGAGCGTCCGGGGCAGTGTGACCGGGTCCAGGCCGGCGCGGGGGACACGGGCGTCGTCGGGCAGGAAGTAGACCTGTGTGGCCGGGCCCGCCGGAACGCCGATGTACCCGGGCGCCTCGGCCACCCCCATCCCCGTGAAGGCGAGCATCTCGGCGGCCCGGCGAGGATCGGCGAACCCGGACAACGGCACGATCTCCTCGGCCAGTTCGGGGATCCCGTGCACCCGTCCGTACCGTCGGACCGCGCCGGTCAGCGCCACCACCTCGGTGCCCCGCAGACCCGGATTGGCCCAGCCCCACATCCAGGACTGCTGGTCCATGTCGTAGGTCCCCAGCACCGCCACCCGCAGCTCCAGCTCCCCCTGCTGGTACAGGCAGGACGGCAGGTCGGCGGTCCACGGCCCCTCGGGCAGAAACGCGCCCAGCGCGTCGAGCTGGGCCGCACCCCACGCGGCATGCCGTTCGGCCTCACGCAGGAACGCCTCGCTGAATTCACTCACCATGCCCCGACCCTACGAAACGGCCGGATCACACCTCGAACAGGGTCGGACGGGGCGCGTCACCGCAACGGCCGGGTGCCGCTGTGGGGGAGTTCGGGTTCCCGGCACCCTGATGTGTGTCCCGGCCCCTTGGCCTATTTGCGGAGCCAGAAACCGGAGCGTTCCAACCACAGCGACAGCAGGTCCGCGTCCCCGAACACCTCGACGGACGCGTCGGCCGGGGTGCGGCGGCCGTAGAGCAGCAGTACGAGGTCGGTGAGCGGGGCACGGACGGCCACCGCGGCCTTCGCGTGGGTGTGGCTCCAGGTGATCGGCACGGCGGTGAGGTCCACCAGCCACTCGGCGTGGGGCGCGTCGGTGGCGTGCAGGTGCAGTGTGCGGCCGGGTCCGGTGAGGGGCGGTGCGTCGGGCCCGGCGGCCTCCAGCACCCGGGGCAGCGCGCCGAACCCCATCCACTCGTCCAGGGCGTCCCGCGCCAGCTCCTCCCGTACGGCGAAGGGGGTCCCCGTGACGAAGGCGGCGTCGGCGGCGTGCAGGGTCGTCTCGTGGGCCATCCGCCGGGCCCAGAAACCCGCGACACCGCTCGGTGCGACCGTCCACACCGGGGCGTCGGAACCGGCCTCGCGCAGGGCCCCGGTCAGTTCCGCGGCTCCTTCGGCGAGCCAGGCGTCCAGGTCGGCGGCGGACTCGGGAGCGGGCGAGAAGACGTCGTCCACCATGTCGTGGGCGACGGGACCGGTCGCTCGGCCGCGGACGATCCGCGCCGCCCACCGATGGGTCCCTCCGACGTGCCGGGCGAGCTGCGTCAGGCTCCATCCGGGACAACTGGGGACGGACGTCGCGGCCGGCCCCGCCTCGGCGGACCGCACGGCCGCGCGCAACTCGCCGGCCCGGGTGCCGATTTCGGTGCAGAAGATGTCATGCTTCACATCACTCACCGAGCCACCGTAGAACGGACCGGGCCTCCGCTCAACGCGGATTCACGCCTGGCTCTCCGGAGCGCCTGTGCAGTTGAATCGTGCGATGAACGCGATGAACCCGGTGGACATGTCCACCCGAGAGATCCGCATCCCCCTCGACGAGGTCGTCGCGATCCTCCAGGACCTCAACGAGTTCGTGGTCTCCCTTGACCGCCTTGGCTCCCGCGAGGCATCCGGAACCGCCGACGACTCGACCGTGGGCAGGTTCGTCAGCGACTGGGATGTCGCCCGCCGTCTGGCCCACGCCCGGCGCGTCATCAGCGTCGCCCTGGACGAGCAGCTGACCGAGCAGGACAACGCCGCGATCGACGCCCTGTGCGACCGAGGACGCTTCTACGGCGGCTAGCGCCGGCGACGCCGCCGAAGCGGAACGTCGGGACGGGCCGTCGTCCGGCCGTACTCGATTCCCGGCTCCCGTGCGCGGCCGCCGGTTGCGGATCCAGGGGAAGGGTGGTCAGTTCCGGTTCAGGGTCCGGGTGATGCCGGCGAGTACCGCCGTCGTGAGGATCCAGCCCGCCGCGATCAGCGCGTACGACAGCCAGGCGGCCGTTCCGCCCTGCCAGTACCAGGACGTGCGCTGGCCGAGACCGCCGATGGGGATGAGCAGGTCGAGCGTGTAGACGAAGGGGGTGAACGGGGGCACCTGGCCGGGCTCGGTCGCCGTGGGGGTGTGGGTGGTGAAGACCGTGGTGCCGAGCAGGACGAGCGCCGCGAGCCACACGCCCGCACGCCACGGGCGGTAGCCGTAGCCGACGGTGGCCTCCAGGAGGTGGCCCCACAGCCGGGCGGGCGGCGACAGGGTCCTTCTGCGGTCGCGCTGTTTGACCAGCAGGACACGTCGGGCATCGTCGTCGTGGCCGATCTGCCGGTACCAGGCCGCCAGCTGCTCGTACGGCTGGGCGGCGTACCCCGGATGCCGTCGCACCCACGCCACGCGGCGCTCGACGGACGACCCCTGGAGCTCGCTGATCTCGTGCAGCGAGCCGTAGGTGAAGCCCTGAAGCCGCACGGTCTTCGGCCAGACGCCCGCCCGGTCGTGGAAGGCGACGGCCCGGGCGTCCTCCAGGTCCACCACCCCGGACGGCGGCCCGGCCGGGGTGAAGACGACGACCCCCGCCTGCATCCGGGCGCAGTCGAGCGCCGTGCCGTCGGCCCGCAGCTCGGCCGCGTCGAAGGTCACCTGGTCGGTGATCTGCGTGCCCCGCAGACTGACCGTCCCCTCGGCCGTGAACCCCTCGGACAGAGCCATGCTGCTCACCACCGCATGGTCGGCGAGAAGTGCCACACCCCCGGGGTTGAGCAGCCGCGTCCGCTCCATGTGCAGGCCACCGAGAAGCTGGGCGCCCACGAGGCGTACGCCGCCGTGGACGGTGGCGGAACGGCAGAACAGCCCGCCTTCCATGACGACCCCGCCGGCGAACAGGGCCCAGCCGTCGGGCTGCGAGAGCACCGCGTGGCTGAGTGCCAGCTCACCGGTCAGACGCGCGTTCAACAGCTTCACGGAGCCGCTGACCACCGTGTGGCGCAGCGCGACCCTGCCCTCCACCCTGGCCATGCTGAGGTCGATGCCCGGCAGCCTGCTGCCCTTGATCTCTATCGTCCGGGTGATGGCGCCGTACAGCCCGGCGCCCTGCTCGAACCAGCACCCCTCGAACCGCATGACATGCCCGATCTCGGCCCCGCCGAGCTCCAGGACACCGCTGATCCGCGCGCCCGCGATCCGCAGCGCGGGCACCGCTCCCGGCCGGGCCGGATTCGCGCCGAGGAGCAGAGCGGCCACCACACCGGCCCGCACGGTCCGCTCGTCGCCCCAGTCGCCCCCGCCGTCGGGATCGTCCTCCGCCTCACCCGTACGGAAGTCCACCAAGCGGCCCGTGGGATACGCGTCCCACAACTGCCGCTCCGCCGACGTGAGTTCCTCGTACGCATACACGCGGGAAGAGTAACGGGCAGAAGCCGTCGGTGATCGTGGGCCCGCCTCCTGTCAGGTGAGGTTGAGTCCGCCGTCGAGGACGATGACCTCGCCGGTGAGATAGGTGCTGGCGATGACCGAGGCCACCAGGCCGGCGACGTCGGAGGGCTGGGCGGGGCGGCCCATGGGCGCGCGGTCGCGCCACACCTCGTGGGCGTGCGTCCAGTCCTTGGTCATGGGGGTGTCGACCAGGCCCGGCGCGATCGCGTTGACGCGCACGTCGGGTGCGAGGGCGGCCGCGAGGAGCCGGGTGACGTGGTTGAGCGCGGCCTTGCTCGCCGCGTAGGGCACCGACGAGCCCTTGGGGCGCACCCCGGCATGGCTGGTGATGTTGACGACGCAGCCACCGGTGGGGGACCGGCGCAGCGCGGGGAGGGCGGCCGTGCAGAGCACCCAGGGGGCGATCAGGTTGACCTCCAGCAGCTGCCGCCAGTCCGCCGGTGTCGCGGCCGCGAGGTCGTGGTGGGGGATGGGCCGGCTGATGCCCGCGTTGTTGACCAGGACGTCCAGCCGGCCGTGGTGGCCGAGTGTCTCCTCCACCAGGGCACGTGCCTCGTCCTCGACCGCCAGGTCGGCCCGCAGATACGTGCCGTCGAGCTCCGCCGCCAGCGCCCTGCCCGCTTCCGCGCTGTGTCGCGAGTGCACGACGACCCGCATGCCGTCCGCCGCCAGCCTGCGGGCGACGGTCTCCCCGATCCCCGAGGTGGAGCCGGTGACCAGGGCGACGGGGCGATCCGTTTGTTCGATGCTGCTCATGCTTGCGGATCTTGCCACGGCCCTGTCGCCTCGGAGGTGGGTCCCTGGGCTGCATCCGATCAGTTTCGGAGAAGCAGCCGCGCCGGATGGTTCCTAACCTGGTGTCATGCCACCAGGGCCCGGTCGAGAGGAATCCGCCATGAAGAGCTCGCAGACGTCGGACAACAGCGGCGGCACGGCAGGCGAGAAGACGGCAGGCGAGAAGTACGACGGCTTCACGGACGAGGAGCGGGGCGCGATGAAGGAGCGCGCCCAGGAGCTGAAGGCGTCCGCGCGGCGGGGCCGTGGGACGGCCAAGGCGGACCCGGAGGCCGACGTACTGGCGAAGATCGCCGAGATGCCGGAGGCGGACCGTGTCCTGGCCGAGCGGCTGCACGCGATCGTCGGGGAGAGCGCGCCGGAACTCGCGCCCAAGCTCTGGTACGGCATGCCGGCGTATGCCAGGGGCGGCAAGGTCGTCTGCTTCTTCCAGGGCGCGCAGAAGTTCAAGACGCGGTACGCCACGCTCGGCTTCAGCGATCTGGCGAACCTCGACGACGGCCCCCTGTTCCCGACCGCCTACGCGCTGACGGACCTGACCGGCGACACCGGGGAGCGGATCGCCGCACTGATCAAGAAGGCCGTGAGCTGAGGCGCTGACGCGGTCGGAGCCGGCCGGCAGCGGGAATCAGGGTGGCCGCTCGTCACGTTGCCCCCACAGCCGCTCTCCCGCCCCAGCTTCGTCCAGGAGGCCCTCCCCCATGCCAGAGCCGGAGATCGACGCCGTCGTGTTCGACGTGCTCGGCACTCTCGTCGACGAACCCGCCGGTCTGCGCGCCGGTATCCGTGAACTCGCCCCGAACCTCGACGACTCCGGGACCGAGGAGCTCCTGGCGCTGTGGCAGCGGCACATCGAGACCGAGCAGCGTCGCATCCTCGACGGCGCCCGGCCCTACGCCCCCACCGACGTACTGGACCTGGAGGCCGCCCGCCTGGTCGCCGACGCCGCCGGAGTCGACGACCCCACGGCGGTGACGGCACTGTCCCTGTCGGGGCGCCGGCTCCCGCCGTGGCCCGACACCGTCGCGGGGCTCGCCCGGCTCGCCGAACGCTTCCCGCTGATCGGACTCTCCAACGCGAGCCGGACGGCGCTCCTGGGCATCAACGCGCACGCCGGACTGCGCTGGCATCAGGCACTGTCCGCCGAGGACGCCCGGACCTACAAGCCGGACCCGGCCGTCTACCGACTCGCCGTCACCGTCTCGGGCCGGCCGCCGGAGCGACTGCTGATGGTCGCCGCCCACGCCTGGGACCTGCGCGGAGCGCGGAGCCTCGGCCTGCGTACCGCCTATGTGGCCCGCCCGGTCGGCGACCCGCCCACTCCCGCGGACCGATTCGACCTGCACGCCACCGACTTGCTCGACCTCGCCGACCGGCTCCGGCCATGAAAAGGGGAATGCCCGGGGGGTTCAGCACCCCCGGGCATTCCCGGTCGTGGGACTACAGCCCGTCACCCACCATGGCGGCGACGATCTGCACTTGACGGTCGGCCGCCGTACGGAACATCAGGCCGGGTGCTCACTTTCTACGGTCGCCGATGGTGACCAGTCCGGTGATCTTCGAGCCGGTGACGTTGTCGTAGACGACATCACCACCGGACTTCTTCCAGATCCTGACGTGGAAGCTGTCCGGGGTGTCCGTGGCGGTGACCCGGAAGCCGTATCCGCCGGCCCCGTTGACCGTTCCGGAGCCCTGGTAGACGGCCTGGGAGCCGGTGACCACGAGCCAGTCGGAGCCGGTGGAACGGAACTTGAGCTTGGCCGGGGCGAAGTCCAGGGACAGCTGCCCGAGGGGAACGGAGAACTGCTTCGCGTAGAAGGCGGTGAAGACGAAGCCGGCCTTTCCGGTCAGCGTCGGCTTGGCGGGGAAGGCCCCGGCCGGCGAGGTGAAGACGCCGGTGCCGAACGCGGGTCCGGCGGCGCGGTTGTAGACGATCAGCTCGGGGAGCGTCCTGCTGTCCGAGGCGCCCTCGTCGTCGGTGACGGTGATCACCGGCTTGCGGATACCGGCCTTGCGGTAGGTGTGCTCCGCCCGGCAGCCGGACGCGGTGACCGTGCCGGCCGTCGGCTCGGTGCCGTCCTTCCAGTCGACCTTGCAGGTGTGGGTGTCACGGGTGCCCGGGTCGGTGAACTCGGCCGTGACAACCGCCCGCTTGCCCACCGACACCGGGGACTTCGGTCCCGTGGCGGAGGTGAGGGCCGGTGCCGCGTTGGCGACCTCGACGGTCGCCGTGTCGCTGCTGCGGCCGCCGGTCAGCGTCACCGTGAACGTGCCGTCGTCGGTGCAGGTGACCGTCGTGCTCGCGGCCCCGGCGTCGGCGAAGACGCAGGGCGCCCCCTCCTCGGCCGTCCACTTGGCGCTCCCCGCGCCGGAGAGCGTGCCGTCCAGCTTGATCGCCGTGCCCTCGGTGCCCTTGGTGTCGGGACCGGCGTGCACGATGGTGACCGGGTCGATGCCGGTCAGTGTCGGGACGACCTTCTTGATCAGACCGTCCGCGTCGAACTCCATCTTGTCGATGGTGGTTTCGCGGTGCATGCCGTCACCGCCGGGGATGGCGAAGCGGTGGTAGACGATGTACCAGTCGTCGGTGTTCGGGACGTGGACCACCGAGTGGTGGCCGGGGCCCTTGATACCGAGCGAGAGGTCCTTCTCCAGGATCACGCCCCGCTTGGTCCAGGGACCGGTGGGCGAGGGGCCGGTGGCGTAGGCGACCTGGTAGTTCTCGTCACGTGTGTCGTTCTCCGACCACATGAAGTAGTAGGTGCCCTTGCGCTTGATGACGAAGGAGCCCTCGTTGTAGTTGCTCGGCGTGATGTTGGTGACCTTCGAGGCGTCGAAGGAGACCATGTCGTCGTTGAGCGGGACCACGTAGGCGCGGCCGTTGCCCCAGTAGAGGTAGGACGTGCCGTCGTCGTCGGTGAAGACCGCCGGGTCGATCATCTGGCCCGTGTAGTCACCGGCCTTCAGCAGCGGCTTGCCCAGGGCGTCCTTGAAGGGGCCGGTCGGCGAGTCCGACACCGCCACACCGATGTTCGCGTCGGCGCAGAAGTAGAAGTAGTACTTGCCGTCCCGTTCCTCCATCGCCGGCGCCCAGGCGCGGCTGTCGGCCCAGCTGACGTCGGGACCGAGGTCCAGGATGACGCCGTGGTCGGTCCAGTGGACCAGGTCCTTGGAGGAGTACGCCTTGAACTGCGTACCGCTCCAGCCCTCGAAGCCGTCGGTGGTCGGGTAGATGTAGAAGGTGTCGCCGAACCTGACGATGTTCGGGTCCGCGTTCAGGCCCGGCAGCAGCGGGCTCTTCATCTCCACGGCCGACACCGTCCAGGTGCGCTTCTTCCCGTCCGAGCCCGTGACCTCGTACGTCACCGGCTCGGTGAAGTCGCGCAGGGTGCCGGAGGCGGGGCTGATGCTCGCGCCGTGGGCGAGGGTGAACTCCGGTGCCAGGGCGGTGACATCACTGCCCGGGGTGAGCGGCAGGACGATCTTGCTGCTCTTGTCGGTGATGATCGCGTCGGTCTTCAGCGCCGGGTGGGTCGCCCCCGCGATCCCGGTGGTGTTGCCGCTGAGCTCCAGGACCTCGGCGGGCGTCAGGGCCCGGTTGTAGATCCGGAAGTCGTCGACCTCGCCGCCGAAGTACGGGTCCGGGGAGTACAGCGACTTGCCGATGTAGCCGGAGTAGTCCTTCGCCGAGTCGTACAGCTCGGACGGCTTGACGGTGACACCGTTGACCCGGGCCGCCTCGGCGCCGTCGATGTAGAGGATCGCCGTCTCGGTCGCGCCGTCCAGCGTGACGGTGATGTGCTTCCACTCGCCGGCGGTGAGCTGGGAGCCGCCGATCATCTGCTTCTCACCGGACCAGGTCGCCTTGGTGATCGCGGAGAAGAGCTTCCCGCCGCCGTTGGAGGGCGTGGCGAACAGGTACTTGTTGCTGTCCGGGCCGAGGCCGAACAGCCACTGGAAGTTGTCGCCGCCCTTCCACTTCACGTACGTGGAGACGGTGACGCTGGTCGTGTCCTTGAGGACCCCGTTCGGGATCTTGACGTACGGCGAGCTGGAACTGCTGTTGCCGCCGGACATCTTGAACGAGCCGCCCTCGACACCGGTCCCGAAGTCCGGCGTACGGACGTAGGTGCCGTGGTAGCCGTGGCCGCTGGAGTCGCGGGCGATGCTGCCGCCGCTCTCGTCGAAGTCGTAGTGCAGGAGCAGGTCGGCCGGGACGTCCGGGCCTTCGGCGGAGACCGTGACCTCGGCGCTGACGTCGATCGCGGAGTCGCCCGCGAGGTCGCCCTTCACCGTGAAGGTACCGGCCTGCGCGTACTGCGACGCGTCCACGGCCTCCCAGGTGACGGCGACGGGCCGCTTCACGCCGTCCGCGGACTCGGCGATGACGGTGGCGGGCAGGACCGGGGCCTGGCCGATGCGCGTCTCGACCTTGACGTCCTCGGCGCTCGTGATGATCTGGTCCGGCTGGTACGTCTTGAGGAGCCGGTCGTACTCGGCCTGGGTGACCGGGAGCACCGTGCCGTGCCGGGGCTTGGACGGCAGGTCGTAGTCGGTGGCGGGGGTCCAGACTCCGGAGGCCAGGTCCGTCGTCTCGAAGGGGATGTAGCCGCGTCCGCCGAACTCGTCGAGGAACGCGTACCACTTCTCCTCGGTGTTCGACTTGAACACCAACGGGCCCTCGGCCGCGCTCATCTCGCCCTTGCCGATGCCCTCGGCGACGGCGGTCCAGGAGAGGTTGCGGAGCGTGTCGCTCTTCTCCTCGAAGATGAACTTGCTGTTGGGCGTGGAGGAGGAGTTGTTCCGCTCGTCCTTGGAGAGGCGGAAGTACTCGCCGTCGTGCTGGATGACCGTGGAGTCGATGACCGAGTAGCCGCGGTCGACCCAGACCTTGGGCTCGCTGAAGGTGTAGAAGTCACGGGTCGTCGCGTACATCATGCGGTTGTACGTGTCGCCGGAGTGGTCGGCGGTGGTGTACAGCTTCGACGCCCAGAAGACCACGTACTCGCCGAGCTTCTCGTCGTAGTACGCCTCGGGGGCCCAGGTGTTGCCGGCCGAGTCCGGGGAGACCTTTACCAGGCGCTGGTTGGTCCAGTTCACCAGGTCGGTGGACTCCCAGACCATGATGGACTTGCTGCCGGTGCGCTGGGAGGCGTCCCAGTCGCCGTTGCCGTAGATCCTGAGGTCGGTGGCGATCTGGTAGAACTTGTCGCCCTCGGGGGAGCGGATGATGAACGGGTCGCGCAGGCCCTTCTCGCCGAGCGTGGAGGTCAGGACGGGCTTGCCGTCGTTCAACTCCCGCCAGTTCAGCGGGTCGTTGCCCTTGCTGAGCGCGGCGTAGAGCTGCTCGCCGTCCGAGGTGCCCTCGCCGGTGAAGTAGCTGAACATGTAGCCCTTGAGGGCTTCCTTCTCGGGCAGTTCCGGCACCTTCGCCGTGAAGGCGCGGGTCGCCTTCGCGTCGCCCTTGGTGACGGTGGCGGTCAGCTCGGCGGTCGTGGCGCCGTCGCCGTGCGCGGGACGGTGGACCACGCCCTCGGCGGAGACGACGTCCGTGTTCGCGGAGGACCAGGAGACCTCGGTGCCGAAGGTGCCGGTGGCCGGGAGTGTGAGGTTGCCGCGGGCGTCGTCGACGTTGTGCACGGTCAGCGCCTCGGCGGCCAGCTCGACGGCGGTCGCGTCGTCGACGGCGGGCAGGACCGTGACCTCGAAGGTCTTGGTGGCGCTCACCGAACCCTTCTTCAGGGTCGCCGTGAGCGTGGCGTGGCCGTCCGGCTCACCGGCGGCGGGGCGGGTCACCGCGCCGGAGTCGGAGACGACGCCGGTGTTGTCGCTCTCCCAGGTGATGGTGGAGCCGCCGGCCGTGCCCGTTTTGGGCAGGGTCAGATCGGCGGTCACCGCGCTGGTGTCGCCCAGGGTCAGGGCGGCCTGGTCGGCCGCGACACCCTCCTCGGCGATGGGGAGCGAGAGCTGCTCGACCTCGGAGCCGGCGAGTGCGCGGTCGTAGACCCGGAAGTCACGGATCTTGCCCTTGAAGAGCTTGTCGCTGGTGTAGACCGACTTGCCTATGTAGTTGGCGGTCGTGGTGCCCGAGCCGATCGACCCCGGGGTGATGCTGACCGAGGTGTTGCGGCCGACCTCCGTGCCGTCCTCGTACAGCACGGCGGTGTTGCCGGTCTGGGTGTAGGTGAGCTGCTTCCACACCGCGCGGGTCAGGTTGTGCGAGTCGCTGGGCCGGGTGTTCTGCTCGGTCGACCAGTTGCCGGAAGCGATGGCGGTGCGCAGCGAGTTGCCGGTGGCGAAGAGATAGCCGTTGCCGGCGCCGCTGGTGGTGTTGCCGAAGCCGTAGATGAAGTACGGGGTGGTCTGCGACTCGTCCATCAGCACGTCCATGGAGACGCTGATCGAGTCCATGCCCTTCATGACGTCGTTCGGCACCTTGATGTAGGTGTCCGAACCGTTGAAGGCGAGGCCCTGGCCGGTGCCCGTCCAGCCGGCGGTGCCGTTGACCGTGCCGTCCCGGCCGTTGCCGGAGGCGTCGGTGACGGTGGTGCCGGAGGAGGCGTCGAGCTTGTACCAGAGGGCCAGTCCGTCGGTGACATCCGCGGTGTCCGCCGCCTGCGCGGGGACGAGGGGTGCGGTGAGGCCCAGGAACAGCGAGGCGACGGTCAGGCCGGCGAATCGGCCCGCCCGGCGTCTCGCGCGGGTGCGCGGACGTGCGAAGTGCGTCATGTGGGGTTTCCCTGCTGAGGCATGGCTGACGGGGGAGGGAAAAGGCATGGCGGAGCGAGCCGTTGACGGGAGTGACCTCGGCCGTGGACACCCTGGCGTTTCGGCTGTGTGACGTCGTGTTGCGAGAGTGTCAAACGGGGTGTGGTGCAGCGTCAAGAGGTTTCGAACAATGTCCGACAGGTCGAACAGTGCT
The DNA here is from genome assembly GCF_013044505.1 of Streptomyces sp. S3(2020). Lineage (GTDB taxonomy): Bacteria > Actinomycetota > Actinomycetes > Streptomycetales > Streptomycetaceae > Streptomyces. The sequence goes on from NZ_JABERD010000010.1 coordinate 64,294, forward strand.
GTCATGGGTCCATCGGCCGGAGTGCGGCGCCCTGTTGGGGAGGCGGCGTCGCACTCCGGACCTGCCGACTTCCTACCGGGGAACGTCCTCGTGCTCGCCATGCCCCATCAGACGGCGACGCTCCTCACGATGCAGGTAGCGGCTCATCGCATCCGTCCCCGACTGGTCCGGCGCCCCGTGGACCCCCTGGCCGTCATGGGAGAAGGACTCCACGATGCCCCCGCCGGGAACCGCGAAGTGCGGTGCGCTCTCCAGGGGATGGGGGAAGTCGACGGGCGCCCCGGCGGGCACCTCGGGCGCCGCCGTGTAGGTGATCGTGTGCGGCAGCATGATCAGCGACGTCGTGCCCGTCTGCTGCCGGGAAGGCCGCAGCTGGACGCGGATACCGTGCCGGTCGGCGAGCCGGCCCACCACGAACAGGCCCATCTGCCGGGAGATGTTGGCGTCGACGGTCGGCGGATGGGCGAGCTTGTGGTTGATCGCGGCGAAGTCCTCGGCCGTCAGACCGATGCCGCTGTCATGGATCTCCACCATGACCCGCCCGTCGGGAAGCCGGCCCGCGGTGACGTACACCTTCGTCTGCGGTGAGGAGAACGTGGTGGCGTTCTCCAGGAGTTCGGCCAGCAGATGCACGAGGTCGCTGACGGCACGGCCGTGGATCTCGGCCTCGGGGATCCCACTGAGCTCGACACGCTCGTACTGCTCCACCTCCGAGGAGGCGGCGCGCACCACGTCGATCAGGGCGAGCTGGGGCACCCCGTGGTGGTTGGACTCCTCGCCCGCGAGCACCAGGAGGTTCTCGCCGTTGCGGCGCATACGGGTCGCCAGGTGGTCCAGGCGGAAGAGGTCCTCCAGCTGGTCCGGATCGGCCTCGTTGTTCTCCAGGTCGGTGATCAGGGCCAGTTGACCCTCGATGAGTGACTGGCTGCGGCGCGACAGGTTGGTGAAGATGGCGTTGATGTTGCCGCGCAGCACCGCCTGCTCGGCGGCCAGCCGGACCGCCTCACGGTGCACCTGGTCGAAGGCGCGGGCGACCTCGCCGATCTCGTCGGTCGAGGTGATCGGGATCGGCGCGACCTGGGTGTCGACACGGCCGGGAGTGGCGCGGTTGAGCTGCGAGAGCAGGGCCGGCAGCCGCTGCTCGGCGATCTGGAACGCCGAGCCGCGCAGGACATTCATCCGGCTGCTCATCGAGCGGGCGACCCCGGCGGCGATCAGGAACGCGGCCAGCACGGCGCCGAGAACCACGGCCGACAGGACGATGGCGTCCCGGCGCGCACTGTCGGCGATGTCCTCGGCATTGGCGAGCGCGGTGTCGCTGAGATAGACCTCGACCTGGCGGTACGCGTCGAAGGAGAGCGTGGACGCGGCGAAGAAGGAGTCGGTGGTGATGCCCTGTTCCGCGAGATCCGCCGCCGACTTCCCCGACGCGATCTCACTGATCATCGTCGTCATGGCCGGCGGGACGACGTAGTCCTCCCCGGCCGCCTTGGCCTGCGCGGCGGCCCGGGTGACCTGCTGCTCGCCCTTGGTCTTCGCGGCCGCCAGCGCCTTCTTCAGCCGTGCCGTGTCCTGGCTCGTGGCGGCGCCGTCGAACTCCACCAGCGCGACCTGCTGGAGATAGGCGTAGGAGCGGAACGAGGCGAGCTGCGTGGCGAGTTCACCCTCCTGGAGCTTGCCGCGGTCCTCGGCCAGGATGTGGGTGCCGATGGCCCGGGTCAGGGACTCGGCCGCCTGGGTGAGCGAAATGGCGTACAGGGCGCGGCCGAAGCTGGCCTGGTTGCTGCTGCCGAAGCCGAGTTCGTTGGAGAGTTCCATCAGCGGGTGCTGGATCAGGTGGTACTTCTCCTCGGTCTGCACCCCGGGCAGCGCGGACGTGAACGCCGCCTTGCGGATGCCGGCGAGCTGCTCGCCACCGCTCTGGACCACCTCGACCCTCCTGAGCAGACGCTCGGTCTGGGGCATCCGCTCCACCGTCCTGTCGAAGGCGGCCCTGTCCTGATCGGTGATCTTGCGGGCCTTGGCGACGACGTCGGAGTCGGTGTCGCCCGCCAGCAACGGGACGACCGACAGATCGCGCTCGTTGATCGCGTCGCTGGCGTACTTGTTCGCCGCCTGCACCAACTCCGCGACCCGGACCGCGTCGTCGGCGTTCTGCCAGGTGTCCACGGCACGTGTCACCCGGAATCCGCCGAGTACGAGCGTGACCAGGACCGGGATCAGGAGGATGGCCCGCAGCCGCCGCGCCACCCGCCAGTTGCGGGTGAAGGAGATGCCCGTGCCGCGCCCCGTCGCCTTCGGCCGCTCGGGCGGTCGAGGCGGTGGAGTCGGCTCGGACGTCGGGGCCGGGGGGTGCGCCAGGCGAGGCGTACCCGACGCGGGGGCTCCCGCAGCTGCCTTGCCGGGCGCTGCTCGCCTTGCTTTCCTCACTGGACTACCGACCTCTCGACGGCGGGTGACCCGCGATCGCGCCCGGCTGAACGTGTCGGCCCATTCCTGGCTGTATGCGTGCGGGACCCGATCACGGCTCCTTTGAGACGTTACGGATCCGAAGTGCTCCGTGTTCAGACTGACGGACAACCAGGCGGCGCACACCGATTAGGTTGAGGGCATGACAGACCTTCACCACCCGCGCCTGTCCGGTCTCGGCCGGAACCCGGCAGCCCCCGAGGACGTCCTGGTCCGGCTCGCGGCCCACAAGGCCGGCCGGCACGGGATGTCGAGGCGGCGGGGGCCGGTGACGGATGCGGTGGTCGAGGCACTGCTGGAGCATGACAACGGAGACGTCATCACCACCCTCCGCGCGGAGCAGATCTCCCCAGCCATGCGCGGCAGGATAGCCACGCATCCGAACCCCGCGATCCGCGACGCCCGCGCGGACTTCATCCACCGTCTCGTGGAGTACGCGGCGCCGGTCGTCCCCGTAGACCTGGAAGAGGTCTACGGTCAGCCCCTGGCCTCGCTGGCCGAGGCGCCCGATCCCAAGCTGCGCGCCGCGGTCGCGGAATCCTGGTACCGTCGGCCGGCCTCCGTGCAGGCGGCGTTCCTCGCGGACCCGGATCCAGGCGTGCGTGCCGCGGCCACGCGACAGAGGCAACCGGGCGTGCCGGCCGAGTGGTGGGACCGGTGCCTCGCCGACCCGGCCGTGCGAGCCAACGTGGCGCGGTACATACCGCTCACCTGGGACCAGTTCGCCCGACTCATGGAAACCGGCGACGAGGACATCCAGCGGGCCGTGGCCGGCAATCCCCACCTCACCGCCGCCATGGTGGCCCGACTCCTGGACCTCGACGACCCGTTGGTGCGGGTCGCGGTGGCACAGAGCCGCCATGTCGACGACGCCACGCGTGACCGGCTGTACGCGCTCGTGGAAGCCCAGCGCGTGGACGGCGACATCGACGCGGAAGTGGCGATGACCTGGAACTTCACCGAACCGGCCTGGATGTATGACGCGCCCCTGGACGAGCGTCTGAGCTATCTGGACGGCCCGCACGCGATATTCCGGCGCGTACTCGCCCGCAGCCGCGATCTGCCCGAGGAGGCATGGCGTCGGCTGGACGACGACCCGGACCTGGCGGTCCGCCGCGCCGCCGCCCGTCGGCCGGACACACCACCGGAAGTCCTGGAACGACTGGTACGCGCCCACGGCGACGTGCACCACCATCGACCGCTGCTCGTCGAGCACCCCAACTTCCCCCGCCACACACTGCGCACGTTCGTCGACGAACCGGCCTCGAACGTACGCTCCCTTGCCCTCAAGGATCCGGACCTTCCGCTGCCGGCTCTCCAACAGCTCGCCGCAGACCCGGAACCCTTCCTGCGTCGCGGAGTCGCCCGCCACCCCAACATCACGGACGCCCTGCTGGAACGACTGCTGGCGGACCCCGACCCGAACGTGGCCGACGACGCCGCGGCCAACCCGGTACTGCGGCCCACCGTCATGGACCGCATTCTCACGGAGGCAGACCTGTGACCCCGGACGACGCCACGGCGGTGCAGTGCTCGATGTTCCAGGCCACGACCGGCCCACTGGTCTCCATGGCCCTGCTCTCCCTGGACCTCGACGAGGTGGCTCACCGACTGAGCCTGACGATCGAGGAGTCATGGGACGCACACGGTGCCGTGCGCGCCGCGTTCTTCGTCCTCGACGGAACGGACTTCGTCGTCACCCATCACGAAGGCGACCCGCCGGGAACGTACGTCTGGGTCAGGAGGTCGGGCCCCGTCGACCCGGCCGCCCGCACGGCCGTTCTCCTGGGGGCGCTCGGCGTGGGCACGGAGGTGGTGTCGTACTCCACCTGGGGCATCGGCACGGACCTCGCCGAGATCCCGCCTGCCTGGCGCCGGTTCCGACACCGCCCGGTCGACTCGCACCAGCGGTTCTGGGAGAGCTTCAGGGATCGGACGGGGATGTACGTCGGCCGCGTCACCTACGACGGGGTGGTGGCGTACCTCAACGGCTACGACCATGCCAGTGGCGGGGTGCTGCTGAACGGTCTTCGTGCATGGCTCGCGGCCACGTACGGGGTGGGCGAGAACCTCACCTGGATGGCACAGGTCGTCCTCGTCGTGTTCCCCGAGGGCCGGCCGGACTCGCCATGGACGGATGACCAGCACACCCGTGCCGCCGAAGGCCTCGTCGCCCTGCTGGAGGAGTTCTTCCAGCACCTCCAGGCCCCCGCACCGTTTGCGGCCCGCGCGCGGCACGATCACCATGAGGAGCAGGTGCCCCATGGATCCCGTGACCTCGCGCAGATGGCTGCGCGTCCTCGCCTTCGCCGCGGCAGCGCTGTGCACGATGGTCGTCACCATGACGGCCACGGCACGTGACACGGTCGTCTCCGCGGCGTTCTACCAGTCCGTCCTGGACGAGGAGTCGGCGTACGACCGGCTCTACGACCAGGTCCTGGTCGACCCGAAGGTGTCCGCCGTGACCCGGGACCTCCTCGCCGGGCTGCCGGTCCCGGAAGCCGTGCTCACCTCCAACGTCAAGCTGGTCCTGCCTCCGGAGACGGTCCGGGAACTCACCCACGAGCAGATCGACGCCGTGGTCGGCTACCTCAACGGCGACCGCGACAGCCTCGTCCTGAACGTCGACCTGCGCCCGGTACTGACCAACATCAACGACCTGGCGCAGATCTACTTCGGGGACCTGGTCGCCTCGGTGCAGAACCGCGCCGAACCGGACTTCGACGCCTTCTCGACCGACCTGTCCGCCGCGCTGAGGGACGTCGTCGCCGGACGCGCCCCCGCCACACTGCCCGCGCTGCCGCTCTCCGAGGAACAGGCGGCCACGGCGGCCGAGCGTGTCCTGAGCACCCTGCCCGAGCAGGACCGGGCGGCGCTGCGCGACGACATCGAAGTAGCCCTCGCGGACGGGGACATCGCCACCGTCCTCGCCACGGTGGCACCCGTCGCGGTGTCGGAACGCACCACCGACGCGACCGCCCGACTGCGGACGCTCGCCGGTGGCAACGGCTGGAACCTGGAGAAGACGCTGGAGGCGTCCGGCAACGACCTGACGGCCCTCCACCGGGCACGCGCCTACACGGCGCTCGGACTCGGGATCGTGGAAATCGTCGCCGCCGCCCTGCTGGTCGCCGCCCTGGTGGTGCTGTGGCTGACCACGTCCGCCGCGCCGGGCCGCAGGCCGATGCTGCTGGGCTGGGCCCTGGCCGCCGGCGGTCTCCTCACCGCGCTCGTCGCCGTTCTCGTACGGGTGGTGAGCGGTGGCCGGGTGATCAGCCCACCGGGGAGCTGGCCGCCCAGCCTGACCCGCCTGGTCGACGACCTCCAGCGCACGGCCGTCGACGACATGGTGGCCGCGGCCCTCTACACGGCCCTGGTCCCCCTGATCGCCGGAGCACTGCTCGCCGGATTCGGCTGGGCCCTCCAGGTACGGCCCAGCCTGCGGACCGCGGCACCGTACGCGCGCGTGGTGGCGGTCGGCACGTGCGCGGTGACCCTGGCCGGTGTCGTACTGGTGCCGCTCGTCGCGAGCCCCTCGGCGGCCCGCCGGTGCCAGGGCAGCGTGCGGCTGTGCGACCGGCCCTACGACGAGGTGGCCTACCTGACCTCGCACAACGCCATGTCGACCACCGTCGACCGGTTCATCGGGCCGCTCCAGGACCCGGCCATCACCACACAGCTCGACGACGGCGTGCGCGCCCTACAGCTCGACACCTACCGCTGGGAGAAGCCCGACGAGATCACCGCACGGCTCACCGAGTCCGACTTCAGCGCCGATCAGCGGACACTGATCGCCGGGGCCGTCAACAAGGTCAACCCGCCCCGCGAGGGGCTGTGGCTGTGCCATGCCGTGTGCCGTGCGGGGGCGATCCAACTGGTGCCGGAGCTGCGGGAGATCGGGGACTGGATGCGCGACCATCCGACCGACGTCCTGACCCTGATCGTCCAGGACGCGATCACCGCCGAGGACACCGCGAAGGCCTTCACGCAAGCCGGACTGTCCGACCTGGTGTACACACCGGACCCGGACCCCGCGGAGCCCTGGCCCACGCTGGGCGACATGATCGACAGCGGCCGTAGGCTCGTCGTCTTCGCCGAACAGGCGGACGGCCCGGAGGCCTGGTACCGCAACTTCTACCGCTACGGCATGGAGACACCGTTCGCGTTCCGCAGCCCCGACGAGATGAGCTGCGTGCCCCACCGGGGCGGCACGGGCAAGCGTCTGTTCCTCCTCAACCACTTCATCACCGCCGACGGCGGCAGCCGACTGGACGCCGGCGAGGTCAACACCCGCGAATACGTCCTGGACCGTGTCGACCGCTGCGAACGGGAGCGGGGCAGGCCCGTGAACTTCATCGCGATCGACTACACGACGATCGGCGACGCCGGCGCCGCGGTGGACGCCCTGAACGCCCGCCGTGGCTGACAGTTGAGGTGGATCCGCCGGGCGGGCGGAGGCGGAATACATCCGCCGGTTCCGCTCTTGACCATGCCGTGGGAGAGGAGCGGTGCCCGTGAGTGAGTGGGACCTGGCCGAGACGTTCCGCAGCACGTCGGGGGAGGTGCGCTGGGGCAGCCTCGGGCCACCCGGCCGGGACCCGGTGGTGCTGCTGCACGGCACGCCCTTCTCGTCGTACGTCTGGCGCTCCGTGGCCCGCGCGCTGGCCCGCGACCGGCAGGTGTTCGTGTGGGACATGCCCGGCTACGGCGCGTCGGAGAAGTCCAGCGGTCAGGACGTCTCCCTGGCCGCCCAGGGCCGGGTCTTCACCGAGCTCCTCGCGCACTGGAGCCTCGACGAACCCCTCGTGGTCGCCCACGACTTCGGCGGTGCCGTCAGTCTGCGCGCGCATCTGCTGCACGGGGCCCGCTACCGTGCGCTCGCTCTGGTCGATCCGGTCGCACTGGCCCCGTGGGGTTCGCCGTTCTTCCGACTCGTCGGCGAACACGCGGCGGTCTTCGAACAACTGCCGCCCGCACTGCACCGGGCCCTGGTACGTGAATACGTCGGCTCGGCCAGCAGCCCCGGCCTGCACCCGGCCGTTCTCGACCGACTGGTCCAGTCCTGGCTCGGCGACCCCGGCCAGGCGGCCTTCTACCGGCAGATCGCCCAGGCGACCCAGCGCCACACCGACGAGATCCAGGACCGGTACGCCGACATCACGATCCCCACCCTGATCTGCTGGGGCCAGGACGACACCTGGATCCCCCCGGAGAAGGGACGCGAGCTCGCCGCCCGCATCCCCGGCGCACATCTGGAGCCGATCGCGGGAGCGGGCCACCTGGTCCAGGAAGACACACCTGCCGAACTCACCGCGGCTCTCGCGGCCTTCCTCCGACAATCCGGCGGACACCACCCTGCGGTCGCGCGACGCCGACGATGAACTCCCCCTGCCGCTCGACGTCGGCAGAACACTCCGACGTGCCTTGTCGGCCAGGCGAGTTCGGCCGCGACCACCGACTCGCGCAGATCCTCACGCAGGTGTCGAGGACGGCGCCCACAGGCCCGTGCCGTCGGTTCAGGCGGTGGAGGCGGGCACCGGGAAGAGCATGCAGCTGCTGGTGGCGTGAGCCAACAGGCGATCCTGGGCGTCGATCAGCCTGGCCTCGGCGAGCGCGGTCTGGCGGCCTCGGCTGACGACCGTTCCGACGGCCCGGACCCGGCCCGTGTCGGAGGTGATCCGCTTCAGGAACTTCACGGTCAGATCGAGCGAGGTGTACCCCATGCCGGGCGGGAGCGTGGACTGCACGGCGCACCCTGCCGCCGAGTCGAGCAGGGTGGCGTAGACGCCGCCGTGCACGCTGCCGATCGGGTTGTAGTGCTCCTCGCCCGGGGTGATCGAGAACTGGGCCCTGCCCTCGTCCACCTCGTCGAGGGTGAAGTCGAGGGTCGCCGCGATGGGAGGCGCGGGCAGGTGGCCGGCCTGCACCGCACGCAGGAACTCCAGACCTGAGGCGCGTCCCACGGCGGCGGCGGTGATCGAGGGGTCGTCCCATTCGTAGGTGCGTACGCGTCCCATGTTCCGGCGTCCTCCCAGCTGACTTCGTTGATTGAAGCTAGCCCGGCCCGTCCCTGACTGTCAAAGGTGAAGCCAGCGCCTAGCATGGGGGCATGGAGTGGCTTGAGGTCAGCACGGAGAACTGTCCTGTGCAGCGCACACTCGACCTGGTCGGAGAGAAGTGGACGCTGCTGATCGTGCGGGACGTCGCTTGCGGCGTGCGCCGGTTCGACGACTTCCGGCGGCACATCGGCCTGTCGGAGGCGGTTCTGAGCGACCGGCTGCGGAAGCTGACCGCGGCCGGCGTCCTGACCACCGTCGCCTACCAGGAGCCGGGCAGCCGCTCCCGCAACGAGTACCGGCTGACCCGCAAGGGCTGGGACCTGTGGCCCGTACTCGTCGCCCTTCGCCAGTGGGGTGACGAGTACGCCGGGGAACCCGACGGACCGGTCATGGACATGCGCCACGCCGAGTGCGGGGCACCGGTCCGGGCCGTCGTCGCGTGCGGCGAGGAGCATGTCGCCCTGACCCCCAAAGAGGTCTCCGCCCGGCCGGGCCCCGGGGCGCGCCGCCGGGCGTGACCCCTCGGCCGGTGCCGCAGTTGGCCGGTGCGGAGTCAAGACCCTTCGTCCGGCGGTCGGCCTCTCATCCGCGTTCGCGCAGGTACGCCTCCAGCTCGGCCGCCCCGGCCAGCATCGCCCGTCCGCGGGCGGACAGCCGGGCGTGCCAGTCCCGCAGGGTGGCCTCCAGGGGCTCCGGCCCGCCAGCCGCCCGTACCTGGGCGATCAGCGGGGCGATCCGCTCCAGCGGATAACCGCCGCGCCGGAGTTGATGGGCCAGCCGCACGTCCCGTACGTCGGCCTCGTCGTAGACGCGGTACCCGGTCCGCGGATCGCGGCGCGGATGTACCAGCCCGGCGCGCTCCCAGGTGCGCAGCGTCGCGGGCCGGATGCCGAGCCGGCCCGCCAGCGGCCCGATGAACCCCCCTGCGGACCGGGCCGCTTCGGAGGGCTCGGGCAGGGGCTCCAGGTCGCGCAGGGCGCGCTCCACGGCCTGGAGGGTGCGCCGGTCGTCGAGAAGCTGGGCGTGGCTCTCGTCGATCAGCCGCAGCGCCTCCTGGGTCGCGTCCTGGTTCACGGCCCGCATGACCGACGCCGCCGTCCGGTGGCCGTGACCGGGCACCAGGGCGAGGAACGCCCGCAGCGCCCGCGCGTGCAGCGGGGTGTAGGTGCGGTAGCCGTGCGGAGTGCGACCGGCGGGCGGAAGGATGCCCGCCTCCTCGTAGTTCCTGACCGCCTGCGTGGACAGACCGTGCCCACGGGCCAGATCGACCGGCCTGAGTCGCTCACTGGTTTGAAGGTTTTTCCCCATGCTCCTGCTGATATCGCGAGAAAGTCTCAACCGAAAGTTCAACGATAGCGTTTAAGGCATGGCTACTGACTTCAAAGGCGCCGTTCACGCCGTCGATGCCGCCGCCGTCATGGGGCTGCTCCCGGCCCGGCCGCGGCTGCTCGCCCTGGGGGAGCCCACCCACGGCGAGGACGTCCTGCTCGACCTGCGCAACGACCTCTTCCGGCAACTCGTCGAAGAGGAGGGCTACCGGACGATCACGATCGAGAGCGACTGCCTGAAGGGCCTGGTCGTGGACGCGTACGTCACCACGGGCGCGGGCACCCTCGACGAGGCCATGGAGCACGGATTCAGCCACGGCTTCGGCGCCTCCGCGGCCAACCGCGAACTCGTGCGCTGGATGCGCGCCCACAACGAGGGCCGCCCCGTGTCCGAACGGCTGCGCTTCGCCGGATTCGACGGCCCCCTGGAGATCACCGGCGCCGAAAGCCCCCGGCAGGCCCTCACCGCACTCCACGGCTGTCTGTCGGCCGGGGTCGACGCGGACCAGCTCCCGTGCACCGCGGAGACACTCGACCGTCTGCTCGGCACCGACGACCGGTGGACCGACCCCGCCGTGATGATGGACCCCACCCGGTCCGTGGGGCAGTCGGCCGAGGCCGGTCGGCTGCGACTGCTCGCCGACGACCTCGTCGCCCTGCTCGACGCCCACACCCCGCACCTGATCGAGGCGACCTCGCGATACGACTGGGACCGCGCGCGCCTGTACGGACGTACCGCCGTCGGCCTGCTGCGCTACCACTTCTGGATGGCCGACACCTCACCGGGCCGGATGACCCGGCTGCTGGGCCTGCGGGATTCGATGATGGCCGACAACCTGCTCGCCCTCGCCGAACGCACCCCGGTGCTGGTCTTCGCCCACAACGCCCATCTCCAGCGGGAGAAGAGCTCGATGCGCATGTGGGACCACCCGCTGCTGGAGTGGTGGAGTGCCGGTGCGATCGTGAGCGCCCGCCTGGGCGAGGAGTACGCCTTCCTGGCTACGGCCCTCGGCACGATCCGGCACCACGGCGTGGACACCCCGCCCCCGGACACCGTCGAAGGACTCCTGTACGCGCTCCCGGAGGACCGCTGTGTCATCGACCCCGCCCGGCTGGCCGCCACCCTCGCCGACGCATGGCCCGCTCCCCGGGTGTCCCCCTACTACGGCTACGCCTCCCTCGACCCGGCGCACCTGGCCGTGACCGACGGGATCGTCTTCATCAAGGACGTTCCCCGGACCTAGCGCCCGCGTCACGCCCCCGATGCCCTGCCGGGCCTCGATGTCACTCCGTGCGCGCGCGAAGGCGCCGCAGCATGCGGGGGTCGGTGAAGCCGACCGAGCGGGCTGCCGCGTCGACGGTGGCGCCGTGGCTGATGAGGTGCTGGGCGCGTTCGAGACGGAGGGTCTGCTGGTAGCGGAGGGGGGTGAGGCCGGTGGCACGGGTGAAGAGGCGGGTGAGGGTGCGTTCGCTGACGCCGACGGCCGTGGCCAGGGCGGGCAGGGGCAGTGGCCGGTCGAAGCGGGTGTCGATGAGGTCCTGGGCGTGGTGCACGGTGTCGTCGAGATGCGAGCGGTGCCGGAACATCGCGCTGGACTGCGGCTCGTGCCCGTTGCGGCGGGCGTAGACGACCATGTCCCGGGCCACCTGCGCGGCGAGGGCGGGGCCGTGCCGGCCGGCGACCAGATGCAGGGCCAGGTCGATGCCGCTGGCGATGCCGGCCGAGGTGATCACACGGTCGTCGGAGGTGAACAGGACGTCGCGGACGACGAGCGCGCCGGGGTGGCGCGCGGCCAGCTCGTCCTGCACGTCGTGATGGGTGGTGCAGCGCCGGCCCTTGAGCAGCCCGGCCCGCCCGAGCGCCTCCGCGCCGGCGCAGACGCTGGCCACCGTTCCGCCCGCGGCGTGGTGGTCGCGGAGGACCTGGAGGGTGGCGGCGCCGATGGCGGGCGAGGCGGCGAGGGTGGCGGCACGCCAGCCGGGCACCACGATCAGGTCCTGGGGTCCGAGTTCGGGCCAGTCGAGGCCGGTCACCACGGGCAGTCCCTGGGCGGTGGGGACCTCGGGCCGCTCGGCGACGTAGGTGAGGGTGTACGGGTGCCCGAAGTCGGCGGCCGTGGAGAAGACCTGCGCGGGACCGGCCAGGTCCAGCAGATGGACTCCGGGCACCAGGAAGAAGACGACGTGGCTCACGATTCGGTCATCATGCCGGAAGACCGGCCGCGGCTTCCAGCTCGTCGACCGTGGCGATGGTGGCGAAGCGTCCGGCGAGCGCGTACTCGGTACGGCGGACGACCTCCTCGGCGGGCAGGGTGCGGGGGTCGGCGAGCAGTGCGGCGACGCTCTGGTCCTCGGGGGCGTCGCGGTGCGCGATGGGGTTGGTGGCGGTCGCGTCGACGACGAAGGTGACCTGGTATCCGAGGTCGCTCCCGACGCGGGCGGTGGTCTCCACGCACTGCTCGGTGCGGATGCCGCAGACGGTGAGCTCGCGGATGCCGCGCTCGGTGAGGAGCAGTTGCAGGTTGGTGGTGGTGAAGGCGTTGTGCGAGGTCTTGTGGATCAGGGGTTCGTCGTCCGTCGGCGGCTCGACCTCCGCCAGCAGCCGCACCTGGCCCAGGGCCGGGTCGAAGACACCGCCGGTGCCGGGCTCGGAGTGCAGTACCCACACCACCTGGTCGCCGGCCTGCCGGGCGAGCCGGACCAGACGGTTCACCTTGTCGGCGATCTTCGGGTCGGAAATGGTCTCCCACAGCGGCCGGGCGCGGAAGGACTCCTGGACGTCGATGACGATCAGTGCTCGGGTCATGTGCCAAGACTGGCCCGCGCGGGTGCGCCGAGGACAGGCCGCATCGGGTCCGGCAGCGGACCGATCCGGTCAGGGGTGACGCCTTCGGTCCTCCGACGGGACGGGCACGGCCGCGCTCTCCTCCTCCCTCACGCGCCCGGCGAGTTTCGCGATGCGCGCCTTCTTCGTGGTGATGGCGCGGGTGAGCAGACGCAGGTGCGTGGCGGATTCGGGCACGGTGGCCTCCAGTTCCGCGAGCCGGCGCTGCTCCCTGGCGAGCCGGGTCCTGAGGCGTGCGGCCGGGTCCGGGGGTGGGGGCGGGGTCGGCGCGTTGAAGACGACGTTGTGCCGGGGGTGTTCCGCGCGGACGGCCTGGCGCTCGGCTGCCTCCGGGTCGTCGGGATAGTCGATCCGCACGGCGATGACGAGCGATCTCCAGGGCTGTTCGCGCAGATGCGTGCGTATCCGGGTGAGCGGGCAGATCGTGATCCCGACGTAGAGCAGGCCCTCGGGGCCGTACAGCCGATACAGCGCGGTGCGCCCCGCGGTGTGCAGACTGCCTTCCTCGTCGAACAGGCCGCGCAGGAACTGCGCGTCGACATCGGCCATGACGTGCCCCCGACTTCACTCGCCTGTCTCCACGGTGGCACGCGGGTCTGACAACGAGACGCTCCCGCGGCCGGAGCCCCCGATACATCGGATGAGTGAGGTTCGTATCGGAGCAGCTCGGGCGTACCTCGGGACCCATCTCCCTCTGTCTGTTTCAGTTATGGCCGGATTCCATCACTGTAAGGGTTCTTGACAGTTGCATGACGCATGCCTACGTTCCCCGATACACCCGATGTATCGATGATCCCTTCAGATCAGGAGGACGACGATGACCTCGCAGTCGGGGAAGACCTCACCCATGCCCCGCCGAGCCGTATTAGGCACCGCGCTGGGGGGCGCGGCAGCAGCGGCCCTGCCCGGGACGGCCCACGCCGAATCGCCCGAACGGCTCGCACCGACAGGGCGGTCCGGCGGCGAAGGCCGCCCCTGGAGACTCCGCGACACCATGACCACCGACCGTGCCTGGGAAGACTTCCTGCGCGGTCAGGACCTGCTCTGGAGCAGGCTGCCCACCCTCTGGTACGAGGGCCCGTTCCTCGGTGACGGCCTGCTCGGCACCATGGTCTACCAGGAGCCCGGCGCCCAGCAGATCCGCTTCACCGTCCAGCACGCCCGCGTCCAGGACCACCGGCCCGAGTTCGGCAGCGGCTGGGGCACCGCCCGCCTCCCCGTCGGCCACCTCACCCTCGAACCCGTCGGCACCATCACCGCCGTCGACTGGCGACTGAGCCTGTGGAACGCCGAACTCACCGGCACGCTCACCACCACCGCGGGCACCCTCACCCTCTCCGCCCTCATCCACGACGAGGTCCTCGCCGTCCGCGTGACGGCCGACGGCGACGAAGCCCCCACCTGGACCTTCCACCCCGAGGAAGCCATCAGCCCCCGGAAGATCCAGGAGGCGCCGCCCGCCGGCTACACCCCCAACCCGCCCTGGACCCTCCGCACCACCACCGACGGCACCGAACAGACGCTCCAGCCCCTCACCGGCGGCGGGCAGACCGCGACCTCCTACCGTCGTACCGGAGACGACCTCCTGCTCAGCGTCGGCCACAGCTTCCCCTCCGCCACTGCGGCCGAGGCCGACTCGCTGCGCAACCTCCGACGCGCCCCGTCGTACGACGTCCTCAGACGACGGCACATCCGGTGGTGGCACGCGTTCTACCGGAAGAGCTTCATCTCGTTCCCCGATCAGCGGATCCAGAGCTTCCACTGGATCCAGCTGTACAAGGTCGCCTGCGCCAGCCGTGCGGGCGGCCCCGTCATGGCCACCTCCGGTCCCTGGCTGGAGCCGACACCATGGCCCGCGGTCTGGTGGAACCTCAACGTCCAGCTGGAGTACTGGCTCATCCACGGCTCCAACCACCTGGAACTCGACGCACTCGCCACCACCCTGCGCCAGAACCAGGAACAGCTGATCGCCAACGTGCCCGCCGCCTACCGCTCCGACAGCTCCGGCGTCGGCCGCAGCTCCGACATGTTCGCCAACCGCACCGTGGGCAGGCCCGGCACCGGCGCCGAGACCGGCGATCTGACCTGGGCGCTGCACAACGTCTGGCTGTCGTACCGGCACACCATGGACACGTCGCTGCTGCGCGACACGATCTACCCGGTACTGCGCCGGGCCATCAACTACTACCTGCACTTCCTCACCCCGGGCAGCGACGGCAGACTCCACCTGCCGAGCACGCTCTCGCCCGAATACCCGGTGGTGCCGCCACAGGACACCAACTACGACCTGGCGCTGGTCCGCTGGGGCTGCCGGACACTCATCGACTCCGCCGAACTGCTCGGCATCGACGACGAGTCGGCCCCGCGCTGGCACGAGACGCTGGCCCGGCTCACGCCGTACCCGGTCGACGGCAACGGCTTCATGATCGGCGCCGACACCCCGTACGCCCAGTCCCACCGCCACTACTCGCACCTGCTGATGGTGTACCCGCTGTACCTCGTCAACTGGGACCAGCCCGAACACCGGGACCTCATCACACGGTCCGTGGTCCACTGGCACGCGCTGGCCGGAGCCCACCGCGGCTACAGCTACACCGGTGCCGCGTCGATCTACGCGATGACCGGCGACGGCGACACCGCGCTCGGCTACCTGCGGAAGTTCTTCGACACCGGCACCCGCTTCCCCTGCCGGCCCAACACCCACTACACCGAGGCCGGTCCGGTGATCGAGACACCGCTGTCCGCCTCGCAGTCCCTGCACGACATGTTCTGCCAGAGCTGGGGCGGCGTCATCCGCGTCTTCCCGGCCGTCCCGTCCGCCTGGGCGGACCTCACCCTGCACGACTTCCGCACCCAAGGCGCCTTTCTGGTCAGCGCGGTCCGCAAGGCCGGGACCACTCGGTTCATCCGGGTCAAGAGCCTGGCGGGCGAGCCGCTCAAGCTCCGCCACGGCATCGGCGGAACCCTCACCGTGCTCCTCGACGACGGCACCCCGGCGCACACCGAGGACCTGGGCGACGGCACCCTCGCCATCGACCTGCCCGAGGGCCGCGAGGTGCTCGTCCACCCCGGCCGCCGCCCCGACCTGGTCATCGCGCCCGTCGCCATCAGCGAACCGGGCCCGGCTTGGGGCCTGCCGTAGCCGGTCGACACGGCGTTCACCCGATCTCACCTCGTCAACAGGGAGGATTCCCATGGCGGTTCCGATCAGGACCGCGGCTGCCGCACTGTGCGCCGGGCTGGTGGCCACCCTTCTCACGACGGTCCCCGCGCGGGCCGGACAGAGCGAGCACACCTGGACCGTGTCCGGCCCCGGGCGGGCCGAGACACACGCACCTCACGCGCGGATATCCCTGGACGACTCGAACGGCACGGTCAGCCTCTCCGTGACCCGCGACGGCCGTACGGTCGTCGAGCCGTCGCCCGTCGGTATCGTCACCGAACAGGCCGACCTCTCCCAGGACCTGCGCTTCCTGCACCGCAAGGACCGCCTCGTGGACGAGCGGTACCGGACCAGGTCCGGGAAGCGACTGGACCGCCGGGCCCTCATGAACGAAACGCGACTGTCGTTCGCCACGGCCTCGGGTGCCCGGCTCGACCTCGTCGTCCGCGCCTCCGCCGACGGCGTCGCCTACCGGTACGTCCTGCCCGCCGGCCTCGGTGACGTCCTCACCGAGACCTCCGCGTTCCGCCTTCCGCCGGACGCGACCGCGTGGCTCAGCACCTACCGGGTCGACAACGAAGGCCAGTTCGCCCAGTACACCGCGGCGACGGCCCCCACCGCCGACTACTCGCCCCAGGCCCTGTTCGCCACGGACGGCGGCTACACCCTCCTCGCCGAGTCCGACCTCACCGGCACCTACTCGGGCGCCCGCCTCGCCCACGACCGAGGCACCGGAACCTACCGGATCAAGCTCGCCGACGACCGCGTACAGACCACCGGCGCCCTCGCCACCCCCTGGCGCGCCATGGTCACCGGCGACCTCGCCACCGTCACCCGCTCCACCTTCACCGACGACCTGGCGCCGGCTTCCAAGGTCACCGACACCAGCTGGATTCGACCCGGCACCGTCCTGTGGACCTGGCTCGCCGGCGGCCGCACCGCCGGCCAGAGCCTCACCGCGCAGAAG
This sequence comes from Streptomyces sp. S3(2020), assembly GCF_013044505.1. Taxonomy (GTDB): domain Bacteria; phylum Actinomycetota; class Actinomycetes; order Streptomycetales; family Streptomycetaceae; genus Streptomyces. The sequence continues at coordinate 81,125 of NZ_JABERD010000010.1, forward strand.
GCCTACGTCGACTACGCCGCCGAACGCGGCTGGCCCTACGAGGCGGTGGACGCGGGCTGGTACTTCAAGTCCGACGAGTGGGACACCACCGACCCGAACTGGCAGACCGACAGCTGGCTCCCCGAACTCGTCGAGTACGCGCGGGCCAAGGGCGTCGGCATCATCGTCTGGATCCACCAACGCGACCTCGACACCCCCGAGGAACGCGCCCAGTGGCTGCCCACACTCGAACGCTGGGGCGTCAAGGGAGTCAAGATCGACTTCATGAACTCCGAGGCCCAGTCCATGCTCCAGTGGTACGACGCCATCCTCAGGGAGACGGCCGCCCACCACCTCATGGTCGACTTCCACGGCTCCACCGTCCCCAAGGGCATGCAACGCACCTGGCCCCAGGTCATGACCCTGGAGGGCGTCGCAGACGAGGAGAAGCGCACCAACACCGCCGCCCACCTCACCACCCTGCCCTTCACCCGCAACGTCATCGGCTCCATGGACTTCACCCCCGGCGCCTTCCAGCGCGTCGGCCTGCGCCCCAACTCCGACGCGGCCGAGACCGGACTCGCCGTCGTCTACGAGTCGGGCCTCCAGATGTACGCCGGCACACCGCAGTCGTACGACGACCGGCCCCTCGCCCGCGCCTTCTACGACCAGCTCCCCGCCGCCTGGGACGACACCCGGCTGCTCGCCGGCCACCCCGGCCAGGAGGCCGTTCTCGCCCGCCGTGACGGAGACCGCTGGTTCCTGGGCGGGGTGTACGCCGGTGCCGCCCGCACCGCCGAGGTGCCGCTCACGATCGGCGCCGGACGATGGCTGGTCGAGACGGTCCGCGACGGCGCCGGCGGACTCGTCGAGGACCGCCAGATCCTGCGCGGCGGCGACACGCTCGCCATCGACGTCACCGACAACGGCGGCTTCGCCGGCATCGCCTGCCGATGGCGTCCGGGAATCTCCACCTGCCACCGCTGAGCGCTCCGCTGGATGAGCGGTGATGTGCCGTCGTTCGGCTGTGGCGCCGTCGTGGCTGGTCGCGCCCGCGCGGCGGTAGCCGCACATCGATACCGCCCCGCGCCCCTTCGGGGCGCGGCCGAACCGGAGCGGACTTCGCCCGACCCGCTTGGCACCCCCAACTCCCGTCCGGAAGGACAGACATGAGCGTTTCCCGACGCAGCGTGCTGACGACAGCGGCCGGAGCCGCAGCGTCGTTCGCCACCTCGACACCACCGGCGACCGCGGCCGACAGCCGGTTACCGGCACCGACCCTGCGCGCACTGCGCTCGGCGGCCGACCACGCGGTCGAGAGACTCCGCACCGTCGCACCGAACGTGACCGCGTTCCCGGTCGGAACCAGATTCGAGAAGTGGGTCTACTCCCAGAACGGCGACTGGGTGGGCGGCTTCTGGCCCGGAACCCTGTGGATGGCATGGCTCTACAGCAAGGACGACGACTTCCGCGCCTGGGCACTGGCGTCCGCCCGGAAGCTGGCTCCTCGCCAGTACGACACCGGCACCCACGACCTCGGTTTCCTCTTCTACCCGTCCTGGGTCACCGCCTGGCGGCTGACCGGCGACGACACCTGGCGCAACGGCGCCTTGCAGGCGGCGGATTCACTGATCCAGCGGTACAACCCGCGCGGCCGTTTCATCCGCGCCTGGGGCGCGCTGACCGATCAGAGGAACGCGGGCCGGGTCATCATCGACACGATGATGAACCTGGACCTGCTGGCGTTCGCGAGCCGGCAGACCGGCGACCGGAAGTACCTGGACACGGCCGTGGACCACGCGAGGACCACGCGACGGTTCTTCCCGCGCGCGGACGGATCGACCCCGCACGTCTACGACTTCGACCCCGACACCGGCACCCCGATCGGCCCGGACACCGTGCAGGGATACAGCCCCACGTCCTGCTGGTCACGCGGACAGGCCTGGGGCATCTACGGATTCACCACGATGTACCGCCGGACCGCAGACCCCGACTTCCTCTCCACCGCCCGCGCACTCGCCGACTTCGCGCTGGCCGCGCTGACCCCGGACCACATCCCTGTCTGGGACTACCGGGCACCCCAGCAACCCCACGACATCAAGGACGCCTCGGCCGGCGCGATCATGGCCTGCGGCCTCCTCGACCTGTCCACGACCACCGGAACACCGTCCTACCGCGACGCGGCGCTCCGCCTGCTCACCGCCCTCTCGCGGACCTGCCTGACGACGAAGTCGGCACGCGCCGACGCGACCGTGGCCCGCTGCACCCGCAACAGGCCCGCCGAGGACGGCATCGAGATCTCCCTTCCCTACGCCGACTACTACCTCCTGGAGGGCATCCTGCGCGTGCTCCAGCCGCAGGACGTCGACCGGGCCATCGACCTGTCCACGCTCTGAGCGCGGCGCTAGGTTGGCGGGAGCACGGGGGAGACCTTCGCCGACGTCTGACAGAAGGGGGTCGGAGTGATGCCGAAACCGAACAAGCGCCTGCGCGCGTGGCTGTTCGTGCTCATGCTGCTCGTCGGAGGACTGGCGGCTCTGGCACCGGTGAGCAACGGTCCGTGAGCCCCGTCCGGCAAGCGCGATCGTCGACAGCGCACTGCCGGTATCCTCCCGGGCGTGATCGACGAGGGAACAGCGGGCATGGCCGAGGGCGCCCCGACGACAGCTCGGCTGAGGGCTGTGCTGAACCGTGCCGGGCACGTCGTGATCGTCGAGGGACCACCTGACGCGGTCGACCGCGCCGACCTCGCACGGACCGTGGTCAGCGGCACCGAGATCGCCGACCTGGCCCGGCTGCTGGCCATCGTGGACGGCGGCACGGGCGACCGGTGCCGGTGCACGGGCTGGCCGACGATCTTGGTGTACGACGTGCACGGTGAGCGGATCGCCCGTTGGGTGCTGCACCACCAGTCCGGTCTACGCGGGCTCGGCGACTGCGACGCCGACCTGCGGGACGGACCTGCGCTCACCGAATGGCTCGCGGAGCGAGGCCTGACCCACTCGCGGGAGGTCCAGTCGGAACTGGCCGCACAGGAGGCCGAAGCCGACCGGCGCCGAACGCGCTGGGTCCGGGCCGCGCCCGCCGGGCTGTCCGACGCCGCCGTGGACGTCGCACACCCGCCGGGGCGGGACCACATGGCCTGGTCGCGGCAACTGAAAGAGGCCAAGGAACGGCTCGCCACGCTCAGCCGGCAGCGCTACCCCGACGCGATCGAGCGGATCCGCGTCCTCCTGGCCTGGGCCGGCATTCCCTCCAGGGAGTCCACCGGCGGCCTCCAGTGGTACGACATGGCGGTGCAGGAGCAGCTCCTGGGCGAGGATCCCGCGTTCGTCCTCGCCGCGGCGGCCACGCGGCCGTCCAGCCCGGTGCGGCTCGACGGGGCGGCCGAACTCTTCGGCTCGACCCAGTGGACCGGGGCCCACGGGAGAGGCCTGCCCAAACCGCTGCGGTCGATGCTGATCGAGCACATCCAGGAAGCCGGCACCGACGCCATGAGGTTCCGGATGAGTCACGGCTACTACGGGGCCCGACGAACCGTGTGACGTCGCGTCCGTCGTGCCGGACCTCGCGGGGCGGGTGTGCCAGGGAGCGGCGGAACCCGTCGCGTCATCCCTCCTCGCGCCGCAGCCGCCGCAGGGCTTCCTGTACGGCCGGGTCGCCATCGGCATCGCTCCGTGACAGCCAGCGGGCGACGGCGTCGCGGTCGGAGGCAGGCGTCTCCGACGGCGCGGTACTCGTGGCCGTGACGCCCGCGGACGGGGAGGACGCCGCCCCGGCCGTCCGCCGCAGCCAGCCCTCGGCCTCCGCCACACGGCCGGTCTGTTTGAGCAGGGTCGCCAGGTTGAGCATGCCCGTGGGGTCGCCCGTCTCCGCGGACCTGCGGAACCACTGCTCCGCCTGCTGGACCTCCCCCCGCCCGTAGTGGCAGACGCCCACGCTCGTCATGGCCGGGCCGCTGCCGGCCGCGGCGGCCTTGCGCCAGCACTCCTCGGCCTCGACCATCCGTTCCCGCTGCCGCATCACGTTGCCGAGGTTGTTCCAGCCGTCGCCGACCTCGCCCAGTTCGATGGCCCGGCGACAGCATCGCTCGGCCTCGTCGAGCCTGCCGAGCTGCCGCAGGCTCACGCCCAGGTTCAGCCAGGCGTCGGTGTACCCGGCCTCGGCGGCCAGCCGGTAGTAGCGCTCGGCGCCTCGATGGTCGCCGCGGCTCGCGTACCAGTGGCCCAGCGCGTACTGCGCCTCCGCGCTCCCCGCGTCCGAGGCGGCCTTGAAGTGCGGTTCCGCCCGCTGCATGTCGTGGCGGTCGCGGTGGACCTCAGCCCGGTACAGCAGCGCTGTGGGATCCCCGCTCCGGGCGGCGGCGGCGAACCACTCCTCCGCCCCGGCCAGGTCCCCGGCCTGCGCGGCGAGGGCCCCCACCGCCAGCTGGTGCTCCGGTGCCATGTCGTCGTCCGGGCTGAGGACCTCCTTGAGCACGGGCCAGTTCTCGGGAGACAGCCTCAACCCGTCCTGCGTGTCTCCGAGACCGGCTTTCGCGGTCTCGGCCGCGGCGGTGAACCAGGCCTCGGCCTCGATGGCGACGGGCGCGACGACGCACAGCATCCGTGGATCGCCGTTCCGGTGCTCGCCCAGGTTCTGCCGGACCTCCTCCCACTCGGCGGGGGAGAGGCCGCCGCCGCGCTCCGCGGCATCGCCCTTCGCGGCGTCGGTGGTGGGAGTTCCGGCCGGGCGGGGCGGCCGGTCGAACGGGACGGTGCTGCGGGCCCACACCTGTAACAGCGAGATCCTGGCGTCCATCGGACCCTGGGTGGTCTCGGTCGTACGCAGCCAGCGGACGGCCTGGACAGCGTCCTGGCGGTCCCAGTGGAGCGTGGCCAGAGCGGCCGGCGCCAGCGGATCCCCGGCATCCGCCGCCTTCTCCAGCCAGTGCACCGCCTCGTCGGTCCGGCCCAGGTGACCCAGGCCGAAGCCGTAGACGGCCATGGCCCGCGGGCTGCCCGCCTCCGCGCCCTCGCGGGCGAGCTCCTCGGAGATCGCGTGGTCGTGCTCGTAGGCCATCCGGACCGCCCGGTCCAGCGATCTGGCCCCGCCGTTCCTCTTCCACATCCTCATCCGCTGCCCCTCCCCGTATCTGCGTTCACATGCCTACATGGACATGGGCGGCCCAGAACCACGGGCTGTCCCGGTACAGGTCGCGTACGGCGCGTACGGCGGTGTGGAGGGCCTGCGCCGAGCGTTCCGCCACCGGCCGGGGCGCCCCCAGAGCCGAGTACGTCCTCTCGGCCAGCTCCAGGGCGACCGCGTCGTCGGTCTCCCACAACGTGCCCACGACATGGCGGTATCCCGCGAGTTGGAGCGCGCTGGCCAGATGGAGCGCCTCGTCGGCGAGGGCGGCTCCGGTGCCCGCGGTGCCGCACGCGGACAGATAGGCCAGCTCCGCGCCGGGCAGGTCGAGCCGGGAGATGTCGGCCACCGTCAGATGCCGGTCGGCCGGATCGTGGACCACCAGACGGCTGCGGGACGGGCTGTCCGGTTCCGTCACGCCGTGCCCGCAGAAGTGCAGCCAGCCATGGTGCCCCAGTTCCTCCAGCACCCGGCCGCGGGTGGCGTCCGCGCCGTCCAGGACCCGCGCGCCGGCCAGGGTGCGCGCCAGCAGGGACGCCTCCTCGGCCGCCCGCTCCAGACTCTCGGCTCCCGGTACCTCGGCGACGGAGACGATCAGAAAGCCGTCGGGCGCGGCACGGCGGGGCAGCGGACGGATGCGACCGTCGCCCTCCCGCGACCGGCGGCGGGCGTGCTCCGCCCGGCCGCGCGTGTGCGCAAGGGCTCGTACGGTCGGGGTGTACGACGAGACGGCCCGGTCCAGGACCGTACGCGGCACCGCCCGGCCGGCCTCGCGGTGATGGCCCGCCGCGTGCAGCGGCAGGAGGGTGAGCGGTCCCGTGGGTACCCACCACAGCCGTCGTGGCGAGGAACGCGCGGACACGCCGTCGAGTCCGAGCGCGTCGAGGACCGGGCCCGCCACGGTGTCCCAGAGCCGGCGCAGGACCAGGTCGAGGACGTCCTGACGGTCGGGATCGGCCAGGAGGTCCCGCTCCGGGTCCGTGAATCCCCGCAGCGCGGTGAGGAACGCCTCGACGTCCTGCCGGACACCGTCGAGGGTCAGCCCCGGCAGCGGCACCACGCGCAGCCCGTCCCGGGTGAGGAGCAGGGCGTCGCAGCGGAAGCGGCTCACGTTGACCACCACGACCGGGCCGTCGGCGGCCTGCGCCAACAGGTCCGACACCGGGGGAGGTTGAAGGAAGTACCGGAACCCCGGCCGGGTGGTGCGGATCTCGGTGAGCAGGTCGTGCCACTCCCCGGCCAGGACGTGCCGGGTGTCCGCGGCGGTGGCGCCGTCCGTCACGCGGTCCGCGTCGGCGGGAGCAGGGGTGTCGAGCGCGGCGCGCAGCGTGAGCAGCCGTTCGGCCGTGTGCGGGTCCTGCCGGGCCAGTTCGGACATGTCGTCACGGCCCTGGAGTCCGCGCCCCAGCAACACGCCACGGCCCAACTCCAGCAGGGCCAGCGCACGTTCCGGGTCACCGGCGGCCACATGGCAGGCCGCGGCGTCGCAGGCCAGCCCGGAGAGCGCGGTCAGGGTGTGCTCGGCGTCGGTGTCGGTGAGGTTCCGCGGGGTGAGGACGGGCAGAAGCGCCACGGCGTCCTCGTAGGCCTGTGCGGCCTGGCGTACGTCGTCGGCGACCATGGCCAGGTTGGCCCAGTGCGTCAGGGCCCACAGCCGGACGCGAGGCGTCGCCGCCGGGTGGGTGGCCGCGGCGCGGTGGCACCGAAGGGCGTCGTCGAGCCCCCGGGTGGGCACACCGCCGAGCGTCGTACCGGTCCGTAAGAGGCCCGCGACCAGCAACCTGCCGCGCAGATACAGCAGTTGGGCCTGGTCGGAGTGAGCGTCCGGCACTGCGGCGAGGGCCTCGTCGAGCAGTGCCCCCGCGCGGGCGGCGACCGCCGGGGAGCCGCCCCGGACACAGATCTGCGTCAGGGCGTCGGCGAGGCTGCCGAGCAGGCGGGGCCGCGCGGGGTCCCCGGACGGCAACCCGGCCAGCGCCTGTTCATAGGCCGCGATCCGCTCCTCCCCGGTCGTGGCGTTGCCGAGGCCGAGGCGGATCATGCCGAACCCGGGATGGCCGGGCACGGAAGCCGCGGCCGCCTCCCGCCCCAGCCGCTGAGCCTCCTGGAGGTCTCCCGGCTCGCCCAGCCGCTCGTGGCGCAGGCGCAGCGCGATACCGAGATTGTGCAGGCAACCGGCCCAATTGGGGTCCTCCTCGGTCCCGTCGGGACCGGACAGGGCCGCTCGACGATCGTCGTCGGCCGCCGCCAGGGCCACTCGGCCGAACCGCACCGACTCCTCCAGGTCGCCCAGCGCGTTGGTCCGCTCGTACCGCAGCCGCAGCGCCACACCGAGGGTCGTGGCGAGCGCGCCGCGCTCGGGATGCCCGCTGCCGTGGGACACTTCGGCCTCACGAAGCACCTGGATCGCCTCGTCGAGCCGCGCCGGGTCGCCATGGGCCTCGTAACGCAGGCGCAGGATGCTGCCCAGCCGCCGCAGGGCCGAGGCGCGCTGCGGCAGCAGGGCCCGGGGGGTCGCGCTCACCGTCGCACGGGTCGCCTCCTCCGCCTGCGCCAGCAACTCCACGTCACCGTGCGAATCCACGGCCGCCTGCTCCAACAGGGCCCCGCGGCGGTCCAGTTCGGCCAGCCGAGCCACGATGTCCCCGGCGGGCTCGTCCGGACCGTCGTCCAGGGCCTCCTCGTCGTCCCCCGGACCCGCCAGACCCTGGAGGGCGTCCGCGACGGCGAGCGCCTCGGCGGCCGCCTCACCGGTGAGCAGCATGGAGCGGGCCCGGTACAGCCCGGCCACGGCCCCGACCGCCTGAGGATCGCGGGCGGGGTCGGCGACACAGGACATCAACTCCCGTGCCTGACGGGTCGCTTCGGGCGCAAGCACCGCGTCCCGGTCCATCGTGGCGGCGAACAGGCTCAACCGCGCCAGCAGCGCCCGGGTGAGTTCGTCACGCAACTGCAGCGCCATTGCCCCCGCTTCCCCTCGGCCGAGCGCGTGCAAGTACGGTACGGCCACACGCGGGGGAACGAAAGCGCTGTCGATCGAGGACGGGCCGGGTGGATGCGGGGGACTCAACGGTGATCAGCGAGCGGCAGGCCCAGCAGATCGCCTGGATCTGCGACCACGCCGACGACATGCGTGCCTTGGCGGACCGCAAAGGCGTCCGTGAGGAACTGGAGGGAATCCTGGGCGAGTTGGGGGAACCCGCCGCCGACGTGCCGACGCTGCTGAGCCGGACCGCCGAGCTGCTGCGTCGGTGCGGTGTCCCAGGCGCCCTGCGAGCGCCCATGCCTACGCTCGCGGACGCACAAGGGGGCCACCCGCTGGAGGAGTTCTACCTCTGCCCACGCCAGGAGCACCACCGCTGCACCCGCCTGGTCCACGCCTTCGGCATCCCCGACGGCACCGATGCGCCCGCGTGCGGTATTGCCGGACTGCCGTTGCGGCTACGGAGGTTCTGACCCGTGGAGGCCTTTCTCACCACCCTGGGCGGGAAGCTGGCGGACACCTGGGCGTCGGTGCTCGTCCTGCCCGGTCTGCTCTACGTGTCCGTGGCAGCCGCCGGTTCCGTCCTGGGACACCGGGACGCCTTCGACGTCGGCCTCCTGACGGACCGTCTGGACGACATGGCCACCAGCCCCGCCGCGCACTCCAACGGAACGATCGTGGTCGCCGCCGCCTTCGTCCTGGCCGCCGCGGCGGGCGCCGGCATGCTGGCCTCGTTCCTCGGCGGGGGCGTCGAACGGCTGTGGCTGGGGGAGTGGCCCGCACCCCTGGACCGCGCCGCGGGTCCGCTCACGCGTCGGCGCTCGCGCCGCTGGACCGAGGCCCAGGACCGCTATCACCGCGCTGTACGCAGTCGCGCCGCAGCAGCGGACGTCCCCGACGGACTCGGTGGATTCGACGGACTCGACCCCGACCGGACCCCGCCCGCGGACACGGACACGGTCGCCCTGAACGAGGCCCGTAACCGCATCGCCCTCGCCCCGCCCCGGCGCCCCACGTGGATGGGGGACCGGCTCACAGCCGTCGACCACCGGGTGTTCGACGCCTACCGGATCGATCTGTCCTCCGCGTGGCCGCGCCTGTGGCTGCTGCTGCCCCAGACACCCCGCACGGACCTGACGACGGCCCGGGACGCCTTCAGCTCCGCCGCGCGTCGCGCCGGCTGGGCTCTGCTGTACCTCGCCGTGGCCCCATGGTGGTGGCCCGCGGCGCTGGTCGCGGCGGTGACCTGGGCGAGCGCCTGGCGCGGCGGCCGGGAAGCGGCGCACACGTTCGCCGAACTCGTCGAATCGGCGGTCGACCTCCACGCACGCAGGCTCGCCACCGCGCTCGGCGTCAGCAACGGGACCAGCACACGGCTGACGCACGACGCCGGCCGGGAGATCACCCGCCTGCTCCGCAAGAAGACGTGAGCTCCCGCCCGTCACCGTCTGTCACATGAGCGGGCCCTGCCCGTCCATCGGTCCTGTTCGACGCACGGTGCCGAGCCGCTCGCCCTGTCCGTGCCGCTGACCTGCGCCATGTCACTGCCATCGAGGCGCCGCGCGGTGACCGGGCCCGGGGCCCACCAGAGGCACCACGGAGTCGCCTACGGACTTCCAAGGGCGCGAGGGGGTGTCCCGGGGAGCGACGTTGGGTGTGGGCAGCCCTTCGGACTGCCGACCCTCGACGCGGAGGAGCCGGTCGTGTACACACATCTGGTCGGGGCCGAACGCGGTCGGGAAGCGGTGGGTACAGCGGTCCGCCCGGCGACGGGGGAACTGGACGGGGCGATGTCGGTCTTCATCGAGGCCAGGCCCGGGCTGCTCAGGATCGCCCGGCAGATCCTCGGTGACCCGAGCGACGCCGAAGACGTCATCCAGGAGACCTGGCTGCGCTGGCTGGGGACGGACCGTGCCGTGGTCGGGAGCCCGTGGGCGCTGCTCAGGACCACGACCGTGCGGCTGGCCATCAACGTGGTGCAGTCCGCTTGGAGGCGCCGCGAGTCGTGCGGCAGCCCCTGGCTCCCGGACCTGGCCGACGGCCACGCGAGCCCGGAAGCGGTGGCCGAGCAGCACGACGCCGTGGAGCGGGCGGTCCTGCTGCTGATGGAGACCCTCACGCCCACGCAGCGTGCCGCCTACATCCTGCGCGAGGGGTTCGGTCACCCGTACGCCCAGATCTCCGGACTGCTGGGCCTCAGCGTCGCCAACGCCAGGCAGCAGGTGTCACGCGCCCAGCATCGCCTGGCCGCCGACCGCAGGCGGCAGCCGGTGGACCCGGTCGCGCACCGCAGGCTCGTCCAGGCGTTCCTCGCGGCGGCCCGCTCCGGTGAACTCGGGCTTCTGGAGGGGATTCTCGCCACGGACGCCGGTCGGCTCCCCACACGCCGCTGACACGGCGGTTCACTCCGTGGACGACAGGTGGCCCCCGTCGCCGACGGGGGCCACCTGCGGCAGCTACTTCTGCTGCGCCAGCCAGTCGGCGAAGCGGGTCTCGGCGATGGTCGCGTCAGGGCCCGGCAGCAGTGTGTCCTCCTGCAACTCGGCACCCCAGTACGTCGCCTTCGCGTCCGTGACGATCTTGCGCGGGTCGTCGTGGGCGGCGAGTCCCATGCGGATGAACTCCTCGAGCTCGAACGCCTCGGGACCGGCCACCTCGACCACTCCGCCGACCGGGGCTCCGACCGCGGTACGGCCGACGGCCGCGGCCACGTCGTCGGAGACGATCGGCTGGATCTTCGCGGCGGGCAGCCGCACGGTGTCGCCCTCGGTGACTCCGTCGGCGAGCCCCTTCGCGAACTCGAAGAACTGGGTGGCGTGGACGATGGAGTAGGCGATGCCGGACGCCTTGATCAGCTCTTCCTGGACCAGCTTCGCGCGGAAGTACCCGCTGCCCTGAAGCCGCTCGGTCCCGACCACGGACAGTGCCACGTGGTGTGCCACACCGGCCTCGGCCTCCGCCTTGAGGACGTTGGTCGTGGAGGTGCGGAAGAAGTCCATGACGGCCTGGTCCTCGAAGGAGGGCGAGTTGGACACGTCCACGACGACCGACGCACCCTTGAGGACCTCGGCCAGCCCCTCGCCCGTCAGCGTGTTGACACCGGTGTTGGGCGCCGCCGCGACGGCCTCGTGGCCGTGCTCGTCGAGCTTGGCGACCAGCTTCGAGCCGATGAGCCCGGTGCCACCGATCACTACGACCTTCATAACGGATTCCTCTCGTGGGTTCACGACGTCACATTCGGTCTGCGTCACAAGAGACCGGGCGGCACCGCCGTGTGTGACAGCTGGCTCGAAAGAATCGCGGAGATTCTCACTCGGCGAGCTTTCCCTCGGTCGAGACCTCTTCCATCAGCGAGGAGATCTCGTCCGGGATCGCCGGAATGCTCTCGTGGGTGACACCGGTCGTCGGCGACCACACGAGATTGACCCGCAGCGCGGGATCCTGGTCGGGATGGTCGCTGCGGTTGTGACAGCCGCGCGTCTCACGACGTTCCAGCGCCGATTCGAGGGTGGCCCGGGCGGCCAGGGCGGCGGACCGCAGATCGAAGGCGTGCGCGAGGTCCTGGAAACCGGCGATGTCGGGGTGCACACCGACGTCCTGCATCCGCTTCTCGATCACCGAGAGCTCCGCGAGCCCCGCGCGCAGGCCCTCCTCGTCACGGACGACACCGGCATGCTCGGTCATGGTGTTGCGGATGGCCCGCTGGAGCGCGCGGACGTTCTCCGGGCCGTCCGCCACGAGAAGGCCGTCGACCTCGGCACGCGCTTCGGCGACGGCCGACGGCGACCGCCGCTGTTCGGTGAGGCCCCGCGAGTAGGCGGCGGCCGCCCGGCCGGTGATCCGGCCGAAGACCAGCAGCTCGATGAGACTGTTCCCGCCGAGACGATTGGCACCGTGCAGCCCGCTCGACGCCTCACCGATGGCGTACAGGCCCCGCACGTCGGTGCTGTGGTCCTGCGGACGCACCCACACCCCGCCCATCGAGTAGTGCGCGGTGGGCGCGATCTCGATCGGTTCCCGGGTGATGTCCAGCATCTGGAGGTCGAGCAGCGTCTGGTAGACACGGGGCAGCCGCGTCATGATCGTCTGCCGTGGCAGGTGGGAGACATCGAGCCACACACCCCCCTTGGGGGTCCCTCGCCCCTCCTTGATCTCGGTGTACGAGGCCAGGGCCACGCGGTCGCGGGTGGACAGCTCCATGCGGTCGGCGTCGTAGCGGGCCATGAACCGTTCCCCGAGCGCGTTGCGCAGCACCCCGCCCTCACCCCGGGCGGCCTCGCTGACCAGCGTGCCGGCCGCGTTCTCCGGCTCGATGATCCCGGACGGATGGAACTGCACCAGCTCGGCGTCGCGCAGCCGGGCCCCGGCCTCCACGGCCAGCCGGAAGGAGTCACCCGTGTTCTCGTCGCGCCGCGAGGAGGTACGCCGCCAGATACGCGTGTGACCGCCCGCGGCCAGGATGACGGCGTCCGCGTGGATCAGGTAACGCCGTCCGCTCGTGAGATCGAAGCCGTAGGCGCCGAAGACCGCGCCGTCGTGCACCAGCAGCCGGGTGATGTAGACACCGTCGAGCACCGGTATCCGCAGCTGCTCCGCACGCCTGATCAGCGTGCGCTGGATCTCCAGCCCGGTGTAGTCACCGGCGAAGGCGGTGCGCCGGAACTTGTGCGCGCCGAAGAACCGCTGGGAGATCCGGCCGTCCTCCTCCCTGGCGAACGCCATGCCGTAGCGCTCCAGATCGTCGATGCCCCGGGCGGCGCCCCGAGTGACGATCTCGACCGTGCGCGGGTCGGCCAGCAGATAGCTCTCCTTGAGCGTGTCGGCGGCGTGCTGCTGCCAGCTGTCCTCGGGGTCCATGGTGGACAGGGCGGCGTTGATCCCTCCGGCGGCGAGCGCGGTGTGGGCGTCCTCCTTGGCGCGCTTGCCGACCGCGAGGACGTCGACACCGGCTTCGGCCAGTTCGATCGCCGCTCGCAGCCCGGCTCCGCCGGTGCCGATCACCAGCACCATGGTGGACAGATGTTGTTCGGTGAGAGCCACGGTCTTCTCCGATCGCCAAGGTCGTCACTCACTACGACCGGACGATCGGCGTTTCTGTGACACCGTTCCGGCGTCAGCGCAGGACGTGGTCCAGGGGCACGTCCGGGTCGGACAGCAGCGCGTCGTCGACGTCGGCCCCCGACCTGATGAGATCCCGGACCGGATCGATCACGTCCCACACGTTGACGCTCATCCCCGCCAGCACTCGGCTCCCCGCCGTCCAGAACGCGATGAACCGCCGCTTCTCCGGCTCACCGCGGAAGACGACACGGTCGTGACCACCGGGTTCGACGTACCCCGTGTACTCCATTCCGAGGTCGTACTGGTCCGTGTAGAAGTACGGCAGCCGGTCGTGGACGGCGTCCTCGCCGAGCATGCCGAGCGCCGCCACACGCGGCTGGTTGAGCGCGTTGGCCCAGTGCTCGACGCGCAGGTGCCGACCGAGCAGCGGGTGGTAGGCGTTGGCGACGTCACCCGCGGCGTAGACGTCCGCGACGGAGGTGTGCAGGTGTGCGTCGGTGACGATGCCGTCGCGCACGTCCAGGCCCGCCGCCTGGGCGAGTTCGACGTTGGGGGTGGCGCCCACCCCGACGACGACCGCGTCCGCCTCCAGGTGTCTGCCGTCGCCCAGACGGACTCCGCTCACCCGGCCGTCGGTGCCGGTGAGGGCCTCGACCCGCGCGTCGGGCAGCAGCCGTACGCCGTGCTCGACGTGGAGGGCGGCGAACACCTCCGCCGCCTCCCGGCCCAGGACCTTCAGCAGGGGCAGCTCGGAGCGCAGGAGCACCGTCACGTCGGCCCCGGCCGTGCGAGCGGCCGCGGCGGTCTCCAGACCGATCCACCCGCCACCGATCACCACGACCTTCGCCCCCGCGGTGAAGGCGGACCTGAGCCGTTCGCTGTCGCCCACCCGGCGCAGGTACAGCACGTTGTCGAGATCCGCCCCCGGGACCGACAGCCGGCGCGGCGACGAACCGGTGGCCAGCAGGAGCTTGGCGTAGGAGACCTGCCGGCCGTCGTCCAGCTCCACCTGCCGCGCCCGTACGTCGACCGCACGCGCTCTCGTCCCCAGCAGCAGCTCGACCTCGTGCTCGCGGTACCAGTCGTCCGGGTGCACGAAGATCGCATCGCGCTCCTCCTTGCCCAGCAGGTATCCCTTGGACAGCGGCGGCCGGATGTAGGGCTTCTCCCGCTCGTCGCCGATGATGACGAGCGGGCCGTCGTGGCCCCGCTCCCGCAGTGCCTCCGCCGCCTTGCCCGCGGCGAGACCGCCACCGATGATCACGAATGCGTTCACAGCGTTCCTCGTCTCGGAAGTCGCATGCTGCGAGCCGTGTCGGAAGGCACACCCTTCAGACCGCGCAGCCCCTCATCCTGTGACGACACCGGCCACGGCCCACGGAGAACACGCGGGATGTCGCCGGGCTGCCTCAGGCGTCCAGGGAGGCCACGTAGCGTGCGAGCTTCTCCGGGTTCATGACCCACATGACGCGTTCGATGCCGCGCGTCGAGGTCTCGACGGACAACAGCGCGACCGCGTTGCCGCCGGACGAGACGAGGATGGCCGGGCTGCCGTTCGCCTCGACCCGGCGCAGCTCCGTGCGAGGCCAGAACCGTGGCGCGAAGGCGGCGAGATACCGGGAGACATGGAGCCGTCCGACGACCGGGATCCGGGACGCTCCCCGCACCCCGCCACCGTCGGTGTAACTGACGACGTCCTCGGTGAGTACGTCCTCGAGGACCTTCAGATCGCCGTCCTGTGCCGCGGAGAGGAACACCTCCAGCAGCCGCTGGTGGGCGGCGGGACTCACCGGCTCCCGGCGTTCCGCCCGCAGCCGCTTGCGGGACCGGCTGACCAGCTGGCGGGTGTTGGCCTCACTCGTCTCCAGCATGTCCGCGATCTGCGGATAGGGGTATGCGAAGGCCTCCCGCAGTACGTACGCGGCCCGCTCCACCGGGTTGAGTTTCTCCAGCAGGAGCAGCACCGCCAGATCGAGCGCCTCCGCCCGCTCCGCGCCCAACTGGGGATCCGCACTGGTGTCGACCGGCTCCGGCAACCACGGTCCGATGTGCGACTCGCGGCGCTTGCGCGCGGACTGGGCGAGGTTGATCGCGAGACGGGAGGTGATCGTGGCCAGGAAGGCGCGGGAATCGAGGACGTCCGTACGGTCGGTGTTCTGCCAGCGCAGCCAGGCGTCCTGGACGATGTCCTCGGCCTCCGTGACACTCCCGAGCATCCGATAGGCGATCCCGAAGAGCCGCGGACGCACCGCCATGAAATCCCGGGTCGCCTCGTCGAGAGCGTCTGCGTCACCGGCGCGCATGGATGTCCTCCAGAAGTGGATCACCCATGCTACAAGCCGCACCATCGCGCCGGGCGGGCCGACGTGGCGGGCGGTTTCACGGTGAGCCGGGCAACGGAAGGGTGACGCCCGCCTGAGCCGATGTGGGCTCGCCGTCGGCCCACAGCGCGCGGATCTCCTTGCGGGAGGCGATCCCCAGCTTCGAGAACACCTTGCGCAGGTGCCACTCGACCGTGTGGCGGCTGATGAACAGCTGGGCGCCGATCTCGGGGTTCGTGAGGCCCTCGCCGACGAGGCGGGCGATCTGTGCTTCCTGGGGTGTCAGGGCCGTCGGTGCGGCGACGGCGGGGTTGCGGACCTTCGCCCCCGTGGCGTGCAGTTCGCCGCGTGCCCGTTCGGCGAACGCCTCGGCACCGATCCGGCTGAACGTCTCGTGCGCGGCGCTCAGTTGGGCCCGCGCGTCGACGCGGCGGTTCTCGCGGCGCAGCCACTCGCCGTAGAGAAGCTGCGCGCGGGCCAGCTCCACGCGGACGCGGGTGCGGGCGAGCCGGTCGATCGCCTCGCGGTAGAGCCGCTCCGCGGTGTCGCCGTCGCTCACGAGCGCTCGTGAGCGTGCTTCGACGCCCAGGGCCCAGTCCGTACCGCTGGCCCGAGTCGCTTCGGACAGTTGCGCGAGCGCGTCGGTCGCCGGCTCGGGTGAGCCGCTGCGTACGGCTGCCTCGATCAACTCGACCAGGCCCCACCGGGGCGAGGCGAACTCCAGCTGGTCGGCGGCGGCCTTCTGCGCCGCGGCCAGCGCGTCGGCGTAGCGGCCGAGACCGTTGCAGAGCACCGCGTGGTACCAGTGGGTGACGGTGACCGCGGCCCCCTGCCCACGGGGTCCGGCCTCGCTCAGCGTGGTGTCGATCAGCGCGCGGGCCTCGCGTTCGTGTCCGCGCCAGACGGCGAGTCCGAGCGGCTGGACGCGCGCCGGGTTGCTCCCGGTCGCCTCGCACACCGTCCGGACCTCCTCCACCAGCGACGCGGCGGCCACCAGCTCGCCGGCGATGAGGTGCATGTGCGCGCGGGAGTCGAGCGCACGGGGGAGCTCGCTGAGCGCCCCGGCCTCGCGGGTGATCGTCACATGACGGGCCGCGACCAGGTGCCACCGCTCGTCGTCCCACAGTTCGGAGGCCAGGACGGTACCCAGCCAGAGCCAGCGCAGCGCGTCCTGGGCCGGGAGCGCCTCGTCACAGCACGCTTCCAGGGCCCGCCGCATCAGCGGCACCGAAGCCGCGTACCCGTCGGTGAGGCGCGCGGCGACGGCGTCCAGCAGCAGGTCGGGGACGCGCGCCGGCCGCACCGCCGGCGCGCCGACAGCCGCCTCACCGACCTCCTTCAGCCCCGGGCCGCGCGCCAGCCGGCCGGCGAAGATCGCCGCCGCGACGGCGTCCAGGTAGGTCTCGCGGGCGAGCGCGACGTCGAGCCGCTCGAACCGGCGGGCGGCGGCGAGCAGCAGCGGAGGAGCCTCACCGCCCCGGTTCCGGGCGAACGCGATCCCGGCGTGCAGCACATCGACCCGTGCCCGCCCGAGCTCGTCCAGCGGGCCGACCTCCGCCGTGGCGAGGAGATCGGCCGCCGACTCGAAGGCCCCGGCGTGGAGCTTGGCCTGTGCGGCGTCCACGGCTCGCCGCGCACGCCGCACGGGATCTTGTGTCAACCCGGTCGCGCGCTGGAGGAACGCGGCCGCCGCCGCGATACCGCCACGGGCCTGCGCCCGACCCGCGGAACGCTCCAGTTCGGCGGCCACCGTCTCGTCGGGTCCGAAGGCCGCGTCGGCCAGGTGCCAGGCCCGACGGTCCGGATCGAGCCGCGCGTCGGTCGCCTCGGCCAGCGCCTGGTGCACCTGCCGGCGCTCGTGGGGGCCCGCCGAGCGATAGGCCGCCGAGCGCACCAGCGGATGCCGGAACCGCACCCGCGCGCCCAGGGTGATCAGCTCCGCCGCGTCGGTGTGCGACGCGGCGGCGTCCACGTCGATGCCCAGCCGCTCGGCGGCCCGCCTCAGCAGGGTCACGTCACCGATGGGCTCGGCGGCCGCGGCGAACAGGAGGCGTCGGGTCTCGGTGGGGAGGGACTGGATACGGCGGAGGTAGCCCTGCTCGATCTGGCTCGACAGGGGCCAGGCGTCCGGATGCCCGAACCCGCCGGCCAGGTCCGCCGCGGTCACCTCTCGGGGCAGTTCGATCAGCGCCAGCGGGTTCCCGCGTGACTCGGCGACTATGCGGTCGCGCACCTGCTGGTCGAGCGGTCCCGTGACGACCGAGTCCAGGAGCGTTCGGGAGTCGTGCTCGGTCAGTCCCGTGACGGGCAGCCCGGGAAGGCTGCCGAACGCCTCGCCGGTGCTGGGCTCACGGACGGCGAAGACAAGCAGGACCGATTCCGCGAGGAGTCGGCGGGCGACGAACTCCAGGGTCAGGGCCGACGCGTGATCCAGCCACTGGGCGTCGTCGATCAGACAGATCAGCGGCCGGCTCCCACCGGCGTCCGCGAGGAGGCTCAACGTGGCCAGACCCACGAGGAACCGGTCCGGCGCGGCGCCGGCACGCAGACCGAACGCCGTGCCCAGCGCGTCGCGTTGGGGCTCGGGCAGCTGATCGAGGCCCGCGAGCAGCGGAGCGCAGAGCTGGTGCAGACCGGCGTAGGAGAGCTCCATCTCGGACTGGACACCGCCGACCCGGACGGTGCGGCAACCGGTGGCACGATCGCGGAGGTACGTCAGCAGTTCGGTCTTCCCGATCCCTGCCTCACCCCGCAGCACCAGGACCCCGCTGCGCCCGGCCCTGGTCCCCGCCAGGAGACCGTCGAGGACCTGACACTCGCTCTGTCTCCCGAGGAGCCCGGCCCTTGAACCGCTCCTCGCCATGGCAGCTCCCGTGTCAGGACACCTCGACCGACATGGTAGTACGCCTGCGGATCTTCGCGCCTGCCGTCGCGGAAGCGCCGCCGACCGGCGAACGGTCGAGGGTTTCCTTGAGTACGCGTACTCATGCCGACCCGTGCCGGACCGGCGACGATGGGCCGTGTCGACGTGCGGATCAGGAGGCGGGGGATGGGCAGACTGCTGGGGGCGGTCACAGCCGTGGTGGTGGCGGCCGCGGCACTGGTCCTGGCTCACGTGGCGGGAGCGCCGCCCGCGCTGGTGTTCGCGGTCGGGGCGGGCGTACTGAGCCTCGTATGGCTGCTGCTCCTGCTGACACTGCCGTGGAACCTGTACTTCCGCGCACATACCGTGCTGGCCGAGATCGCGGTCAGCCGCGAGAAGGGCATCACGGTCCCCGCCGCCCGGGACACGGAGGCCGCGCGTATCGCCCGCACCATGCTCCGGGCGGCGGTCGCGGGACACGTCCTGACGGCCGGGGTCGTCTTCGCGGTCACCTGGGCGACGGGCGGGCTCACGGGCTACTGGTTCGCGGCGTTCTTCCTGCTGAGCACCTTCTTCCGCCCCGCCGGGGCGTACTTCGGCCAGCTCCGGCGGCGGCTGGGCACACTCCTGAAGGACGTCACGTACCCGCGCGACGACGTCGTGGAGCTACAGGCCCGGCTCAACCGAGCCGAGGCCGGGACACGCGTACTGGAGGAGAAGGCGGAGGAACAGTACCGGGCCCTGTCCGAACTGCGCCGCACCATGGACGCGTTGGCCATGAGCAGCCACGAGCGGACCGAGGGGACGGACCGCAGGATCGCCGCGCTGGGCAGGGAGTTCGAGTCCACGGTGAACCGTCTGACCGACAACCAGGAGATCATCGCGGGCGTGAAGGCCTTCCTGCGCCTGCTGCGCACCACCGACCCGACCGGGTGAGGGACGGGCTGCCGCCCTTTGCGCGGGCGTGAATATGTAGTCGACAACCGGGTCCCATAACCTCGTACAGAGGACGTGGGATGCCGTGGGTGTCGACCTTGGGGAGGCGTTGGTGTTCGGTAAGGGCGCGGGGCTGTTCGCGGGAGCGGTGATCGTGGCGTGCATGGCGCTCGTCGGCTCCGGTGCGCTGGGCGGTGCCCTCTCCGGCAGGTCGGAGCCCGCCGGAGCGGTCAAGCAGGTCGTGCCGAACCGGGTCATGACGTGGAACCTGTGCAACCCGTGCGAGGAGAGCAACGCCGACCGGGCGGCGGAGATCGCCGCGTACGCGCCGCAGGTCGTCGCCGTGCAGGAGGCGTGCGCGCCCGACGTGGAGAAGATCCGCGACTACCTGGAGAGCCTCTTCGGGCTGGTCTACCACGTCGAGTACGGATCGGTCCTCCAGAACTGGGGCCGCTGCGGGGGAGCACCGTGGAACCCCGGAGGCTACGGCCAGGCCCTTCTGTCGGCGGCACCGATGACCGACCGCGTCAACGTCGAATACCCCGACGGCGGATCCGAGGACCGCGGCTACATGGCCGTCACCACCACGGTGGACGGCCGGTCCGTCCGGGTCTTCAACACCCACCTCGCCGAACGACGGCAGGAGGACGTCCGGGTGAAGCAGGCCGGCGTACTCGCCAAGGAGATCGCCCGGCACGACCGCGCCATCGTCCTCGGCGACTTCAACGCCGTGCCGGACGCTCCCGAACTGGCCCCGATATGGGCGCTGGCCAAGGACACCGACCCGCAGTGCCGACCCTCCTCAGCCGGCGTCTGCAAGCCGACCACCGAGTGGCAGAGCAAGTTCGACTACGTCTTTCTGCGAGGCATCACCCCGCTCCGGCACAGCGTGGAACCCAGCGAGTACTCCGACCACTACGTGCTGCACACCGACCTGGACCTGCCATGACTGGACCTGCCATAAGACGTCCGGCTCAGCCGTTGTACGGGGCGGTGACGTCCAGGACCCAGGTGACGCCGAAACGGTCGGTGAGCATGCCGTACAGCGGCGCCCACGGAGCCGGTTCCAGCGGGCGCGCGATGGTCGAGCCCTCGGCGAGCCTGCCCCACAGAGCGCTGATCTCGTCGCCGTCGGCACCGCGCACGGAGACGAAGAACGGGTTGTCGCCCTGGTTCCAGGGCAGCTGCGAGGGCACGTCGTAGGCCATGACGTGGAAGCCGTTGTCGCCGACGACCTCGCCCCACATCACCCAGTCCGCCTCGCTCTCGTTCCGCACGGCGCCCGCGTCCTTGTAGGTCACCGCTACGGTGCGTCCGCCGAAGACGGACCGGTAGAAGTCCAGCGCCTCCCGCGCGGTGCCCCGGAAGTTCAGGTGCGTGGTGGTGGTGACGGACATGATCTGCTCCTTGCCTCAAGGTGACGAAGACGTATGTCACCCTGGCGGAGGTAGCGGACAGGTTGTGTCCTGTACCGCGGGCAGGATGGATCCCATGCACAAGACATCCTCCCGACTGCTCGCGCTGCTCTCCCTGCTCCAGACGCACCGTGACTGGTCCGGTGAGGATCTCGCCGGGCGTCTCGACATCACCTCGCGCACCGTGCGCCGTGACATCGACCGGCTCCGCGAACTCGGATACCGGATCACGACCGTCAAAGGACCGGCCGGTGGGTACCGCCTGGACGCCGGTACCCACATGCCGCCCATGCTGTTCGACGACGGCCAGGCCGTCGCCCTGGCCGTCGCGCTGCGGACCGCGGCGGCCGACACCACCGTCGGCGAGGACGCGACCCGGGCGCTGGCCACGCTCCGCCAGGTCATGCCACCCCGGCTGCGCCACCGCATCGACCTGCTGCGCGTCACGGCCGTCCCACCACCCTCGGCTCGCGACGCCCCGCAGGTCGACCCGCGTGTCCTGGTGGATCTGAGCCGCATCATCCACGCCCGCGAGGAACTGCGCTTCGACCACAGCCCGGGCCCCGGCACCTCAGCCGACAGGCCCCGCCGCGTGGAGCCCCACCACCTGGTCACCCGGTTCAATCGCTGGTACCTCGTGGCCTGGGACCTGGACCGTGAGGACTGGCGTACGTTCCGCGTCGACCGCGTCCGCCCCCGCACCCCCACCGGCCGGCCCCCGCCCCGCCGCACTCCCGCCTGACGCACCCCCGCCTGCCGCCGCCCACCCCCCCCCCGCCGCCCCCGCCCCCCCCGCCCCCCCCCTCCCCCCCCCCCGCCACCGCGCCCCCCCCCCCCCCCCGCCCCCCGCGGCCCCCCCCCCGCCCCCCCGCGCGCCCCCCCCCCCCCCGCCGCCGCCCCCGGGCCGCCCCTGCCCAGCCCCCTCCCCCCGCCGCGCCCCCGTCCCCAG
>NZ_JABERD010000011.1 GCF_013044505.1 Streptomyces sp. S3(2020)
CCATCTCACCGGCCCAGGGGGGTGCCGGGGTCGGCGGCGGTGACGGCGACCGTGATCCGCGTGGCGCCGGCCCGCAGCCGCGCCGGGTCGAGCGTCAGGGTGTCGCCGGACAGCCGGGCTCCCGGGGCGGCGGGCTGGTTGTAGAACACGAAGTCGCCGTCGCCCCGGACCCTGCCGCTGTCGTCGGTGATGAGCGCGGACACATCGAAGGGTCCGGGCACCCGGACGGTCACGGCACCGCCCGGGAGGGGCAGATTGCCCCCGGGGACCAACTCGGTCATCGCGCCGTCCTGGTGTCGTCGTACGGAACCCGCTGGGGGTTGTCCGAAGAACGTGCGCCCGGTCACCGGGGTTCCCGCCCGGTCAGTCCCGCGCGACCCCGGGGGCGATGTCCTCGTGCCGCTCGACGCGCGCCGCCCCTCGGACCGTCGCCGCCCGCTTGCCGCAGAACGCCGACTCCAGGGTGCCCGCCATCGTGTTGAGCACCGTCGCGTTGTTGGAGGTGTTGGCGAGCGCGCTGAGGCTGCGCTTGCCGTCCTTCGATGTGAACGCGTACGTGTAGTAGCCCTGGACGGCGCCCGTGTGGCCGTACACCGACGTCCCGCACGACAGGGTGCGGCGGCGCAGGCCGAGGCCGTACGCCGTGGTGCTGTTGACCTTCCACCACCGCTCCATCTGGTCGAGGCTCTTGGCGGAGGTCAGCTTCCCGCCGAGCAGGGCCGACAGGAAGGTGTTGAGGTCCGCGGTGGTGGAGATGAGCGCGCCCGCGCTCTGGGCCCAGGATGTCGTCTGCCGGGTGGCGTCGATCGGCGCGGCGCCGGCCGTGTCCGAGGTCATGTAGCCGCGGGTGTGACGGCCGGGGATGTTCGTGGCGGGGTGCACGTAGAGCGTGTCGCTCAGCCTGAGGGGCTCGATGATGCGGCTCTGGTAGGCGGTCCCCACGGAGCGGCCGGTGAGCTTCTCGATGAGCATGCCGGCGACCACGAAGTTGGTGTTGGAGTACGAGTAGGCGGCGCCGGGGCTGTTGGTGCGGGCGTGCGCCAGCGAGCGTTTCACCAGCTGGCGGTAGGTGAAGACCTTGGTGCGGACGGCCTCGAAGCCCGGGACGGACTTCGCGAACATGTCGTTGGAGTAGTCGTACAGACCGCTGCGATGGCTCAGGACGTGCCGCACGGTGATGCGGTCGTCGGGCAGCAGGCCCGGCAGATAGCTGTTGACCGAGGCGTTGAGCTTGAGCTTCTTCTCGTCGCGCAGTTGCAGCAGCACCACGGCGGAGAAGGTCTTGGTGACGCTGCCGATGCGGAACCGGTCGAGGGTGCTGATGGTCCGCAGGGTCTTGCGGTCGGCGACGCCGGTGACCATCCGGTGAACGGTGCCGCCGTCGTCGATCCGTGCCATCGCGCCGGGCGCGCCCTGCCGCACGGCGGTGCGCAGCACAGCGCGCAGCCCGGTGATGTCCGGCTGGGGCAGGGCAGCGGCGCTCGTCGGGACCGTGTCGTTCCCGTCGGCCGTGGCGTGGGCCGGGACCGCGAGCAGCGACAGCAGGACCGTTCCCGAGACCGTCGCCCTGCGCAGCGTTGCTGATGTCATCCGAGTGTTCTCCCGTTTCTCCTCGATGCGAGATCGATCACACGTACGCCGGGCAACCTCCTCGCACCCCGTCACATCTCCACAGCTGACGCACAGTTGGTCACTCGTTGCTCACTGAGCGCTGCGGATTCGCAAAGTATTGCCATGAAGTGCAGGAAAAGCGACTATTCAGGCTTTACATGGACATGACTCATCCGTAAGGGTTTGGTCCGGGGGCCCGACCAGCCCCCATGGCGCTCAACCGCGCCATGACCCAGGGCGGTTGGTGATCCCGGCCGCCTTCGCACGAAGGAACCCTCAACAGTGCGTAGACCCCATATACGCAGCCTGGCCGTCGCCGTCGCGGTGACGACGGCCGCCACGGGGCTCGCGGGCACGGCCTTCGCCGACCCGTCCACGGGGCAGCCGGGGAAGGCCCCGGCCGTCACCGCCACGTCCGTCGTCGAGGCGGCCCGCGCCGCCGCGTTCGCCCACACCTCGGCCACCGGAGTCGCCCCGGGCGACGAACTCCGGGCCCAGGACGTGCTGATCGACCCGGAGGGCGCCCGGCACGTCCGGTTCGTCCGGGCCCATCGCGGCATGCCGGTCCTCGGCGGCGACCTCGTCGTCCACCTCACCGAGCAGTTGGCCTACGCGGGCGTCACCCGGGCGGCCGACCACACCGTCGAGCCCAAGGCCACGAGCGCCCGGCTGACGGCCCAGCAGGCCCAGGAGCGCGCCGCCGCCGTCGCCGAGGGGGACGCCGGCCCGGCGGAACTCGTCGTCGACGCCCGTGACGGTGCCTCGGCCCTCGCCTACCAGGTCCGGGTCACCGGCAGCGCCACCACCGAGGCGGGCGGCTCCCGCACGGTCGTCGTCGACGCCGTCACCGGCAAGGTGCGCAGCAACACACCGGACAGCGACGAGTTCCTCTCGCCCCAGCTCATCGACACCCTGCGCGAGCGCGGCGAGAAGCTGGACCCGGCCACCGGCACCGCCCCGCGGGCCGACGCCCTCGCGGCGACCGCCTCCGGCACCGGCAACTCCCTCTTCGCCGGCAAGGTCACCCTGACCACCACCAAGACGGGCAGCCGCAGCTACCTCCTCAAGGACCCCAACCGCTGGGGCACCGAGACCCGGGACGCGAAGGGCCAGGAACTGGAGAACTTCGCCCGCGGCAAGAAGTTCACCAGCACCACCAACAAGTGGGGCAACGGCACCGTCGCCAACCGCGCCAGCGCCGCCGTCGACGCCCAGTACGGCATCACCAAGACCCTGGACTTCTACAAGAAGACCTTCGGCCGCAAGGGCATCGCCAACAACTCCAAGGGCGCCAAGGCGATGGTCCACTTCGGCAACAAGGTGGCCAACGCGTTCTGGGACCCGGCCTGCGGCTGCATGCTGTACGGCGACGGCGACGGCGACATGTTCAAGAAGCCGCTCGTCGTCCTCGACGTCACCGGCCACGAACTCACCCACGGAGTCGTGGACGCCACCGCCCGCCTGGAGCCCACCCGCGTGGACGCGGACGGCAACCAGTACGGCGAGGCCGGCTCCCTCAACGAGTCGCTGGCCGACATCTTCGGCTCGAACGTCGAGTTCAGCGCCAACAACCCGAAGAACCCGCCGAACTACCTGCTCGGCGAGAAGCTCGGCCTGGACCAGAAGTTCCTGCGCCGCCTCGACAAGCCCTCCCTGGACGTCCTCGAAGGCGCCATCGACTACTGGTCACCGGCCGTCTACGACGCCGAGGTCCACGCCGGCTCCGGCGTCTCCTCGCACGCGTACTACCTGCTCGCGGAGGGCAGCGGCCGCAAGAAGATCGGCAGCGTCACCTACGACTCGCCGACCGTCGACGGCCTGCCCGCGAAGGGCATCGGACGCGCCAAGGCCACGGCCGTCTACTACCGCGCCCTGACCCGCTACATGGTCTCCACCACCGACTTCCACGACGCCCGCACGGCGACCCTGAAGGCGGCGAAGGACCTCTACGGGGCGGGCAGCACCGAGTACAAGGCGGTGAACCGGTCCTGGGCCGCCGTCAACGTGACCGCGGCCAACACCCCGGCCGCCCGGCACTGACGGCGCACCGCACGGTCAGGCCCACTGTCTCTCCACCTCGTCGGCCACCCCGAACCCGGCGCCGCAGGAGGGGCAGTGGGCCCTGCCGAAGACATACGTCAGGGCAAGGGCCACCTCGTCCCGGCCCGCCTCCACGGCCTCCCGGTGAAGACGCGCGCCGATCCCCTCCAGCCGCTCCGGGGTCGCCGGCGCGAGCCGTACCCGGCCCTCCTCGTCCGCCGCGCCCGGGCCGGTCACATAGTCGCCCGACACGGAGAAGTAGCCGTGCGAACCGAAGGCGACGAAGAGGCCGTCCTCGCACGCGGGGCACTCCAGCTCGTACTCCTCGCTGAGCAGTCCCTCCAGCGCCGCGGCCCACACTCCGGCGTCCTCGAAGGCCAGCAGGGCCATCTGCAGATAGACGAAGTCGCCCATCCCCAGATCCCGGGCGGCGAAGAGCCCGCGCGCGACGCCCAGCAACTCCTCGATCTCGTGGGCGTACTGCTCGCGGCGGGCGGTGTCCGGGTCCGTCGTGATCAGCCCGGCCATCAGCACCGCCTGGAGCGGCTCGCCGGGGGCCCGGCCCCGAGCGATGTCCGCGAGGACCGGCATCGCCGCCCAGCTCGCCTCGTACACCGACCCCTGATGACAGAGCGCGGACCACAGGTCGCTCCACACCTTGTCGTCGTCGGGGCCGCCGAGCCGCGCGAAGAGCCCCGGGATGTCCTCCGCGCTGCCGTAGGCGTGCGTCAGCCCGGCCCAATCGATCGTCGTCATGGGGTGATTGTGCCGCCCGGCACTGACAGCCCGGTCACAGACGAATCCTGCTTCTTTTATTGACGACGGAAAAGAACACCTCTAAGTTCCCGGCCATGCGCCCGATCACTCGCGCCGAGACGTTCCCCGCGAACACCCCCGCCGCCGCACAGGTGTTCACCACCGTGCTGTCCCAAGGCCCGCTCACCCGACTGGAGGTGGCCCGGCGGGTGGGGCTGTCCGCGGCCGCCGTCACCAAGGCGGTCCGGCCCCTCATCGAGGCCGGCTACCTGGTGGAGGGCGCGGACGACGAGGCCCGCCCCGCACTCGGGCGGCCCGCGAACCTGGTGCGGGTCGACGGTGGACGCGCCCTGTTCATCGGCGTCAAGGTGACCGGCGACGAGATCATCGGCGTCCTCACCGACCTGTGCTGCCGCATCCGCGTCGCCCGTCGGGTGCCGCTTCCCGACCGTGCCGCCAAGGCGGTGCTGGCGTCGATCGCGGACCTGGTCCAGGACCTGCTGACCGAGGCGGGCGGCGTCCCGGTACTGGGCCTCGGCGTCGCCGTCTCCGGAGACGTGGACCGGACCGAAGGCACCGTCCGCTACTCGCCGTTCCTCGACTGGCGCGACGTACCCCTCGCCGAACTCACCACCCTGACCACCGGATTGCCGGTCACCGTCGACAACGACGTACGCGCCCTGACCGTCGCCGAGCAGTGGTTCGGCGCCGGCGCGGGCCTGTCCGACTTCGCCGTGGTGACCGTCGGCGCGGGCATCGGCTGCGGCCTCGTGGTGCACGGCCGGGTGGTCGCCGGGGCGCACGGCGTGGCCGGCGAGATCGGCCATGTGACCGTCGATCCGAACGGCCCCCTGTGCCACTGCGGCAACCGCGGTTGTGTGGAGGCGATCGCGGGAGAGGCCGCGATCGTCCGCCGGATCCAGGAGATCACCGGCGTCGAACCCGCCGACGCGGCCGAGGCGTTGACCCTGGCCCGCCGGGGTGTCGCCGGAGCCCGCGAGGTGTACGCGCGGGCCGGCGAGGCGATCGGCCGCGGCATCGCCACCGTCGCCAACCTCCTGGGCCCCGAACGCGTGATCATCTCCGGCGAGGGACTCGCCGCCTACGACCTGTTCGCCGAACAGATCCGTGACGCGTTCGTCGCGGCCGCCTTCGGCTCCGCCGCACAGTGCGACGTCCAGACCCGCCCACTGCCCTTCGAGGAGTGGGCCCGCGGGGCCGCGGCCACCGCCATCCAGTCCTTCGTCCGAGCCGACACATAACCCCCACGACCCAGGAGGTACGACCCATGCGGTCATCCTCGTACTCCGTCATGCCCGCACGCACCCTCAGAGCCCTGGTGGTCCTGACCCTCGCCGCCGGTGCCGTCACCACCGCACCGACGGCCGGCGCCGAGACCGCCGCTCCCGCCCTCGCCGCCAAGCCCTACATGGGCTGGTCCAGCTGGAGCATGCAGTCGTCCAAGTACCCCGGCCTCAACCCGGACGGCGACTACAGCTACCTCACCGAGGCCAACGTCCTCAAGCAGAGCGACGCGATGGCCGCCAAGCTCAAGAAGTACGGCTACGAATACGTCAACATCGACGCCGGCTGGTGGATGGACAAGACCTGGAAGTCCGGGTTCGACCGGTACGGGCGCCAGCAGGCCGACCCGGTCCGCTTCCCCAGCGGCATGAAGGCCGTCGCCGACCGCATCCACGCCAAGGGCCTCAAGGCCGGCATCTACCTGCCGGCCGGCCTGGAGAAGGGGGCCTACGGCGACGGGCAGACACCGATCTGGAACGCCGACGGCTGCACCACCGCGGACATCGTCTACGGCGACCTGCGCACCACCAACGGCTGGGACAGCTCCTACAAACTCGACTTCTCCCGCCCCTGCACCGCGAAGTACATCGACTCCCAGGCCCGGATGATCGCCGACTGGGGCTACGACTTCCTCAAGCTCGACGGCGTCGGCCCCGGCTCCGGCAAGAGCGGCGACCAGTACGACAACGTTGCCGACGTGGCCGCCTGGAACAAGGCCATCGCCGCCACCGGCCGCCCCATCCACCTCGAACTCTCCTGGTCCCTCGACATCGGCCACGCCGCCGACTGGAAGAAGTACTCCCAGGGCTGGCGCCTCGACACCGACGTCGAGTGCTACTGCAACACCCTCGTCAGCTGGGAGAACTCCGTCGACGACCGCTGGGACGACACCCCCGCGTGGACCCGGCACGCCGGACCGGGCGGCTGGAACGACCTCGACTCCCTCGACGTCGGCAACGGCGAGATGGACGGCCTCACCAAGGCGGAACGGCAGAGCTACGCCACCCTGTGGGCCATCGCCAAGTCCCCCCTCTACACCGGCGACGACCTCACCCGCCTCGACTCCTACGGCCTGTCCCTGCTGACCAACCGCGAGGTCATCGCGATCGACCAGGGCGCCAACCCGCCCGCACACCCGGTCACCCCGTCCGACCCCCAGCAGGTGTGGGCCGCGAAGAACACCGACGGGACGTACACCGTCGCCCTGTTCAACCTCGCCGACCGCCCCGCCGCCGTCACCGCCGACTGGACCGCCCTCGGTTTCACCGGCAAGGCCGCCGTCCGGGACCTCTGGAACCACGAGAACCTCGGCACGTACAAGAACCGGATCACCCAGGCCCTCCCCGCCCACGGCTCCCGCCTCTTCACGGTCACTCCGCGCGGCACCGCGCTGAAGTGGACCGGCGTGGAGGCCGAGTCCCCGGCGAACACCCTCGTCGGCAACGCCTCGGTCGCCGACTGCTCCGCCTGCTCCGACGGGAAGAAGGTCGGCAACTTGTACCTCGGCGGCAAGCTCACCTTCAACGACGTGATCGTCCCCAAGGCCGGCACCTACCAGATCAAGGTCTCCTACATCAGCGGTGACGCCCGCTCCGTGGACGTCTCCGCGAACGGCGGCGGCGCCACCCGCCACAAGCTCCCCGCGACCGGCGACTGGGGGACGGTGTCCAGCGTCCACGTGCCCGTGACGCTCAAGGCGGGCGCCAACACGATCACCTTCGACAGCGGCACCGGCTACGCGCCGGACATCGACCGGATCGACATCCCCCAGTCGTCCTGAGCGAGCCTCACAGGAGCCGTCATGAACACCGGACCGTCCAGACGTGGCGTCCTCACCCTCGCCACGGCGACCGGCGCCCTCACCCTGCTGCCCACGCCCACGGCGACAGCCGCCCCCCGGAGCGACGAACTCCGGTGGCAGGCCCCCGCCGACGAGCACTCGATGATCGAACAAGGACTGCCCGTCGGCAACGGCCGCCTCGGCGCCCTCGCGAGCAACGACCCCGGCCGCGAACTCCTCCTCGTCACCGACGCCACCATGTGGACCGGCGGCCGCAACGACACCCTCGACACCGACGGTCAGTTCCCCTACAGCCGCCAGGACTTCGGCTCGTTCACCCTGCTCGCCCGCCTCACCGTCGACCTACCCGACCACGACCTGTCCGCCGTCTCCGGCTACCGCCGCACCCTCGACCTCGCCCGAGGCGTCCTCACCACGTCGTACGTCCGCTCCGGAGTGACGTACCGGCGGCAGATCTTCGCCAGCCGGCCCGACGACGTGATCGTCCTGCACTTCTCCCAGAGCGGCGGCGGCCGCTACACCGGTACCGTCACCCTGGCGGGCACACACGGCGAGGACCCCGAGGTGTCCTTCGGGGCCACCCTCCCGAACGGACTGCGCTACGGTGCCGCCGTCACCGCGCACGGCAGCGGAGGGCACGTCCGGGTCGAGGGCCCGCACCTCACCTTCGACGGGTGCCGGGACCTCACCGTGATCGTGGCCGCAGGCACCGACTACGCGCCCGTCGCCCCCCACTACCGGGACCCGTCCCGCCACCCCGACACACTGGCCCGCACCAAGGTCCGGGCCGCCGCACGCCGTACGGCGGACACCCTGCTGCGCACCCATGTCGCCGATCACCAGGCCCTGTTCGGGCAGTTCGACGTCTCCCTCGGCACGTCGTCCGAGGAACAGCGCTCCCTCGACACCTGGGAGCGGATCCGGGCCCGCGCCCGGGACGACGTGCCCGATCCCGAACTGGAGTCCCAGTACCTTCAGTTCGGCCGGTACCTGATGATCGCGGGCTCACGCGGCAGCCTGCCCCTCAACCTCCAGGGGCTGTGGCTCGACGGCAACGACCCGGACTGGATGGGCGACTACCACACCGACATCAACCTCCAGATGAACTACTGGATGGCCGACCGCGCCGGACTGTCCCCGTGCTTCGACGCGTTCACCGACTACTGCGTCGACCAGCTCCCGTCCTGGACCGAACTGACCCGGACCCTCTTCAACGACCCCGGCAACCGCTACCGCAACTCCACCGGGAAGATCGCCGGCTGGACCGTCGCCATCTCCACCAACCCCCACGGCGGGATGGGCTGGTGGTGGCACCCGGCCGGCAACGCGTGGCTGTGCAACTCCCTCTGGGAGCACTACGAGTTCACCGGACGACGCGCCCAACTGGAGAAGATCTACCCGCTGCTCAAGGGTGCCTGCGAGTTCTGGGAGGCCCGACTGCTCACCGTCACCCTGCCGGACACCTCCCAGGAGGTGCTCGTCGCGGACAGCGACTGGTCGCCCGAGCACGGCCCGCTCGACGCCAAGGGCATCACCTACGCCCAGGAACTCGTCCGGGATCTCTTCGGCAACTACTGCGCCGCCGCGGCGGAGTTGAAGAAGGACGCCGGCTTCGCCGACACGGTCGCAGGGCTTCGCAGGCGGCTGTATCTGCCGCGGGTCAGCCCCACCACGGGCTGGCTGGAGGAGTGGATGTCCCCCGACAACCTGGGGGAGACCACCCACCGGCACCTGTCCCCGCTCGTCGGCCTCTTCCCCGGCGACCGCATCCGGCCCGACGGCTCCACCCCCGCCGCCCTCGTGGCGGGCGCCACCGCCCTGCTCACCGCGCGCGGCATGGACAGCTTCGGGTGGGCGAACGCCTGGCGCGCTCTGTGCTGGGCCCGGCTCAAGCACGCGGACAACGCCTACCGGCTGGTCGTCGACAACCTCCGTCCCTCGACCGGCGGCAGCAACGGCACCGCGTTCAACCTCTTCGACATCTACGAGGTGGAACAGGGCCGGGGCATCTTCCAGATCGACGGCAACCTCGGCACCCCGGCCGCGATGATCGAGATGCTGCTGTACTCGCGCCCGGGCCACGTCGAACTCCTCCCGGCCCTCCCCGGCGCCTGGGCCGCCTCCGGCTCCCTCACCGGGGCCGGTGCGCGCGGCGGTTTCGTCGTCGATCTACGGTGGAGGGACGGGAAACCGACCGAGGTACGCATCCGCAGCGTCGGCGGCCGCACCACGACGGTCGCGTACGCCGGAACCTCCCGGACCGTGGCGCTGAAGCCCGGCGCGTCCGTCACGCTCAAGGACTTCGACCGATGACGGGCCGCCCCGCCCGGTTCTGCCGGCTGCTGGTCGTCGCGCTCATGGCCGCCGTCCTCCAGGCCACTCCCGCGCGGGCCGCCGCCCAGGGCCCGCCCGACGGCGTCGTCACCTGGGGCGCGAGCGCCGACCGGATCGGTGAGGCGGTCGCCGACCGCGGCTACCGCATGGTCGTGCACACCAGCGTCGCCGGCCGGGACCCGCGCATCCGGCTCTCCAACGCCTTCGGCGACCGGCCGGTGACCTTCGACAGCGTCTACGCCGGCATCCGGAAGGAGGGCGCCGAACTCGTCCGCCGCACCAACCGACGCCTCACCTTCGACGGCTCGGCGTCCGTCACGGTCCCGCCCGGCGCCACCGCGTACAGCGACCCGCTGCCGGGGAGGCTGCCCGCCGGGACCGACCTGGTCGTCAGCGTCCATTCGCCGGACGCGGCGGGCCCGCTCACCGGCCACTGGATGGCCATGCAGACGTCGTACGCCACCCAGGGCGACCACACCGCCGAGGAGGGCGGCGCGCACTGGAGCGAGACCATCGGGTCCTGGTTCTACCTGGACGCGGTGTCGGTGCGCGCCGACGCCGGTGCCGTGGTCGCGCTCGGTGACTCCATCACCGACGGCTGGCAGTCCACGACCGACGTCAACCGCCGCTGGCCCGACTACCTGGCCCGCCGGCTCCAGAAGTCGCGGAACACGGTCAAGGGCGTGGCCAACGAGGGCATCTCCGGCAACAAGGTCCTGGCGGACGGCGCCGGGCAGAGCGCCCTGAACCGGCTGGACCGCGACGTGCTCTCCCAGCCCGGTGTACGGACCGTCTTCCTCTTCGAGGGCGTCAACGACATCAAGGCCCACACCGGCGTCACCGCCCAGGACCTGATCGACGGCTACCGGGAGATCGCCGACCGGGTGCACGCGGCCGGCAAGTGTGTCGTCGGCGCCACCGTCGCGCCCTTCAAGGGCTGGCCGGAGTGGGACCCGGCCGCCGAGGCCGTACGCCAGGAGGTCAACGCGTTCATCCGCGACGGCGGCGCGTTCGACGCGGTCACCGACTTCGACCGGATCCTGCGCAGCCCCTACGACCAGGAGCGGATGCTCCCCGCCCTGGACGGCGGGGACCACATCCACCCCAACGACAAGGGCATGCAGGCCATGGCGGACGCCGTCGACCTGCGGAGCCTCGACTGCGCGGACCGTTGATCACCCCGGGGCGATCAGGCCTTCCCGATAGGCCACGGCCACCGCCTCGGTACGGCTCGCGGCGCCCAGCTTGGCCAGGATGT
Organism: Streptomyces sp. S3(2020); assembly: GCF_013044505.1. GTDB lineage: Bacteria > Actinomycetota > Actinomycetes > Streptomycetales > Streptomycetaceae > Streptomyces. The sequence goes on from NZ_JABERD010000011.1 coordinate 11,106, forward strand.
TGGAGACGTGCACGCTGGCCGTCTTGCCGCTGATGAACAGCTCCTCGCCGATCTGCCGGTTGCTGCGGCCGAGGGCGAGGAGCCGCAGCACGTCCTGCTCGCGGGCGGTCAGGGGCGAGGGGCCGTCCGGTTTCTTCGGCGCCGCCGACAGTCGGCCCCGGCGTATCAGCGTGTCCGCCTCCTCCAGCAGGAGTGTGGCCCCGAGCCGTACGGCCGCCTCCCGCGCCGCACGGGCCTCGACGGCCGCCTCCTCGCGGCGCTCGGCGACGAACAGGGCCTCGGCGTACCGCAGTCGGCAGCGGGCGTGCTCATAGGTGTTGCCGAAGTCGAACGCGGCGACCGCCTTCTCCCAGGCCGCCACGTCCGGACCGGACACCGCCCGCGCCCACTCGGCCTCGGCGCGCGCCAGCCACGCCTGGCCCTCCGGCCCCTGCGGAGTCCCGTCCTCGCCGCGCACGGCCGTGTGGCGGGCCAGCTCCACCAGTTCGTCCGCCGTGGCCGTCCAGCGTCCGGCGCCCGCCTCGTCGCCGGTCAGCCGCAGCCCGGCGGTCGTGTCGGCGACCGCGGACAGCGCGAGGGCGGCGAGCCGGACCGCGACGTCGGGACGGGCGCCCGCGTCGTCCGTGAGGGCCTTGACGGACGAGCGCAGTTGCTCCACCGCCGCCTCGGCGTCCCCGCGCAGCGCCGCCGCCTCGGTCAGCGCGATGCTCGCGACGAGCGTGGCCATCCAGTCGAAGTGGCCGCTGAGCAGGGCGCGTGCCCGGTCGACGGCCGTGAAGTCGCCGCGCGCGAGGGCGACATAGAGGGCGGGCCCGGACGCGTAGCCGTCGATCGCGGGCACTGTCCCGGAGGCGCTCGCCGCCCGCAGGGCCTCGTCCCAGCGCCCCAGCGTGTAGAGCACCAGGAGCTGGAGATGACGCATGGCCTGGGGGTACAGCGAGGACAGCAGCCCGGCACGACGAGCCCGGTCGAGGCCCTCGGCCAGCCAGGGGAGGGACTCCTCCAGGTCACCGGACTCGTAGCTGCCGATGGCGAGGTTGAACAGCGCGCGCAGCTCCACCGATGCGTTGCCGGAGTCGTGTGCCAACTCCCGCGCCTGCCTGATGAGTTCGCGCCCCTCCGGGGTGCGCCGACCCTTGCCCTCCAGGGAGGTGAGCGAGATGAGCAGGTCGGCGCGGGCGTCCGCCGCCCCCAACTGCCCGGCGACGCGCAGGGCCTCGCGCGCGACCCGCAACGCGATCTCGTTCTCGCCGACATGGCGGGCCGCCATGACATGGGTCGCCGCTGCCCACACCCAGGTCCGCGACGGCGGATCGGCCGGGATGAGGGCGAGCGCCTCGCTGCTGTACGCGAACGCCGAGGTCAGGTTGTCGACGCTGATCAGATTCCCGGCGAGGGTGTAGCGGACCCGGGCGGCGAGTTCGGAGTCGGCGTCCTGGTCGATGCCGGCCAGCGCGGCCCGGGTGAGGGAGACCGCACGGTGCGACTCCCCGGCGTGCGCGGCCGCGGCGGACGCCCGCAGCGTGAGCGTGACCCGGTCCTCGGAAGGGCGTGCGGACGCCTCCACCGCCGACCACAGATCGAGGGCCGCCTCCAGATGCCGCAACTCCTCGGCCGGCGCCCCGACCCGCTGCGCGTGATCGGCCGCCTCCAGCGACGCGGCCAGTGCCTCGGCCAGGTCGTGGCTCTCGCGGTAGTGGTGGGCGCGCTCGGCGGCGGACTCGGCCGGGTGCCCGTGGCCGGCCAGCAGGCGGGCGAACGCGCCGTGCAGCCGGGCCCGTTCACCCGGGAGCAGATCGGCGTAGACGGCCTCCCGGGCCAGCGCGTGCCGGAAGGAGTACGTGTCGCCGTCCCCGGGCACCAGGAGTTGCCGCCCCACGGCCTCCCGCAGCGCCGACTCCAGCTCGTCCTCGGGCAGTCCGACGGCGTCCCGCAGCAGCGCGTGCTCGACCCGGCGCCCGGCGACGGCGGCGGTACGCAGCACCTGCTGGGCGGTCTCGGAGAGCTGCTCGAACCGGATGAGCAGCACGTCGGCGAGCCCGCTCGGCACCCCGTCCCCCTCGGTGTCCGTGGCCGCGACCAGTTCCTCGGCGTAGAACGCGTTGCCCTCGGCCCGCGCCACGATGCCCCGGACGGTGGCGTCCGGCAACGGCCGGTCCTGGAGCGCCTGCACGAGCCGTGTCACCTCGGCGTCGCCCAGCGGCCGCAGTTCCAGGCGCTCCACGGCGGGCAGCCGGACGAGCTCGGCGAGGAGCGGCCGCAGCGGATGACGCCGATGCAGGTCGTCGGCCCGGTACGAGGCGAGGACCGCCAGCCGATGGGTGGGCGCCCCGCCCGCCGACCGCTGGAGGATGCCCCGGCTGAGCAGGAACCTCAGCAGGTCCCGCGAGGACTGGTCGGCCCAGTGCAGATCCTCCAGCACGAGCAACAGCGGTGCGACATCGGCCAGATCGGCCAGCAGCCCGGCCATGCCCTCGAACAGCTGCAACCGTCCGCCGTCGCCCTCGCCCCCCAGCAGCCGGCCGGCCACCGGGTGCCCGGAGAGGACGGGAGCGAACCGCTCGTCGGAGGCGAGCACCCCCAGGATCTCGGTGAACGGCAGATACGGCAGGCCGACGTCACCGAGGTCCACGCAGTGCCCGGTGAGCACGGTCATCCCGGTGCGGGCGGCCCGCTCGGAGGCTTCGCCGAGGAGCCGCGTCTTGCCGACTCCGGCGTCCCCGGCGATCAGTACGGCACGTGCTTCACCACTGCGGGCACGCGACAGCACCCCGTCGAGCCGGGCGAGTTCGTCGCCACGGCCGATGAGCGGTGAAGAGAAGGAGGTCGGAGGCACGAACACATCCTGTCACCAATGCGCAGAAGCCCCCGAGTCAATCAGCCCCGCAACGTCTTCGCCCAGTCCGCCGGAACCCGTCCCCGCGGACCCGGCGAGGGCTGATCCACCGGATGACTGTCCGGCGCCGCGAGCGAGGGCCCGGACTCGAACATCTCCTTGGTCGAGAAGTTCCAGTACCACTCCTCGCCCGGCTCGAAGCTCTGCACCAGCGGATGCCCGGTCTCCTGGAAATGCGCCGTGGCGTGCTTCGCGGGCGACGAGTCGCAACACCCCACATGCCCGCACTGCGCACACCGTCGCAGATGGAACCACCACCCGCCCGCGGCCTCGCACTCGGCGCAGCCGTTCCCGCTGGGCGGCACGGCGGCGTCGAGTCCCTGGATCTCGGTCATTCCAACTCCTCGCTCGTCTCGCTCTCCGCGGCGGTGAGCGGAAGCAGCACCTGGAACCGCGTGTCCCCCGGCTCCGACTCCACCTGAAGCGTCCCGTGATGCTTGTTCACGACGATCCGCCACGAGATGTCGAGCCCGAGCCCCGTCCCCTCGCCCACCGGCTTGGTGGTGAAGAACGGATCGAAGATCCGGCTGCGGATCTCCTTCGGCACCCCGGGCCCCGTGTCCCGGAACTCCACCAGCAGCCGCTCGTGATCGAGTGCCGTCCGCACGGTCAACGTGCCCTCGCCGCCCGCGCCGTTGATCGCGCCGACCGCGTTGTCGATCAGGTTGGTCCACACCTGGTTGAGTTCCGCCGGGTACGCGGGGATCTTCGGGAGCGTCCGGTCGTACTCCTTGACGACCTGGATCCGCTGTCCGATCTTTCCCGACAGCATCAGCAGTGTGCTGTCGAGGAGTTCGTGCACATCGGCGTTCTGGAAGGGTGCCCGGTCGAGCTGCGAGTACTGCTTGGCGGCGTCGACGAGGTGCGAGATGCGGTTGGTGGAGTCGTTGATCTCGTCCATCAACAGCTCGGTCTCGACGGTGTAGTTGAGCCAGCCGATCGCGTTGGGCAGGAGCTCCCCGTCGACGGCCGCGGCGACCTGGTCCAGCCAGTCCACGTCGAGACCGGCCTGCACGAAGGTGGGGGCGAGCCGCCAGCCGTTCTGGATGTCGTGGTCGTCCAGCCAGTCGGTGACCGCGTCCTCGCGGTCCGAGGCCTCCAGCGGGCTCAACGTCGGTGCCTTGGCGACCCGTTCGGCCGTGCGGTCCTGGATGTCGATGAGGTTCGCCATGACCTCGGGGGCGTAGTTCCCCTGGGCGATGATGGCGAGCTTGTGCCGCATCTTGCCCACGCGCTCCCGCAGGGTCGCGGTGGCCCGCACGGCGGCGGCCGCCGGGTTGTTGAGCTCGTGGGTGAGTCCGGCGGACAACGAGCCGAGCGCCAGCAGCCGTTCACGCTGGCCGATGGCCCGCTGGGTGCTCTGCGAGCCGAAGAACAGCCCTTCCAGGAGGTGGACCGCCATCGGGAACCACTCCTGCATGAACTCCGAGAACTTCTCACCGGGCAGCACGAAGAACCGGGTCGGCTCCGTGACCCGCATGGAGTTCTTGTAGACCTGCCGCACCCGGTCCCCGAGGTAGGCCTGCATGGACCCCGCGTACACCCCGCGCTGCGAGGTCCGCGTGACCTCCACGTCATCGCCGCCGACCCGGCGGGACAGCACGACCGTGCCCTCGATCATCACGTAGAAGCAGGTGGCGGGCTCGCCCTCGGTGTAGACGGGACCGGGTTCGAACCGCTCCACCCGCCCGGAACTGCACAACTGCCCGAGCTGCTCGGGGGACAGCTTCTCGAACAGGAACAGCGCCCCGATCTCCGCGGGGCTGCACGGCACGAGCTGCCCGCTCATGACTGCTCCAGATACCGGTGGACGAGCATCACGGCCATGGCTCCCTCTCCGACGGCGGACGCGACCCGCTTGGCGGACTCGGCGCGGGCGTCCCCCGCCACGAACACGCCGGGGACGTTGGTCTCCAGGTGGTACGGCGGCCGGTCCAGGTCCCAGTCCGCAGGCGGCCGTCCGTCGGCGGTCAGATCGGGTCCGGCCAGGATGAACCCGTGGTCGTCGCGCAGCACCGTGCCGTCCAGCCAGCCGGTCAGCGGGGCCGCGCCGATGAACACGAACATCCACTGCGCGTCGACGAGTTCGGTCTCCCCGGTGTCCACATCGCGCAGGGTGAGCTGCTCCAGATGGTCGGAGCCGTGGGCGGACTCGACGACGGTACGCGCGCGTACCGAGATGTTGGGGGCCTCGCCGATCTGCTGGATCAGGTAGTGCGACATCGACGCCGACAGGTCGGGGCCGCGCACCAGCAGCGTCACCGACTTGGCGCCCCGGGACAGGTACATCGCCGCCTGCCCCGCGGAGTTGGCGCCGCCGACGATGTAGATGTCCTGCCCCTGGCAGGAGGACGCCTCGGTCAGTGCCGAGCCGTAGTAGACCCCGCAGCCGGTCAGGTCGGTGCAGCCGGGCGCCTCCAACTGCCGGTAGGACACACCGGTCGCCAGGATCACGCTGTGCGCGGCGACCGCGGAGCCGTCGGAGAAGCGCACGGTCCGTGCCGCCCCGTTCACCTCCAGGCCGGCCACCTCACGGGCGGTGAGGATCTCGGCGCCGAACTTGGCGGCCTGCCGCCGCGCCCGGTCGGTGAGCTGGGCGCCGGACACCCCGTCGGGGAAGCCCAGGTAGTTCTCGATGCGTGAGCTCTGCCCCGCCTGACCGCCGGTCGCGGACCGTTCCACGAGGACCGTCCGCAGCCCCTCCGAGGCGCCGTACACCGCGGCCCCGAGTCCGGCCGGGCCACCGCCGATGACGACGAGGTCGTAGAAGTCCGCGGTGGGTGTCGTGGCCAGACCCACGTGCGTGGCCAGATCGGGTGCCTCCGGCTCGACCAGGGGAGTGCCGTCCGGGGTGACGACCACCGGCAGCCGCTGTCCGTCCTGGCCCGCGGCGGCCAGCAGCCGCTGCCCCTCGGGCTCCTCGCTCGAGTACCAGCGGTAGGGCACCTGGTTGCGGGCCAGGAACTCCCGCACGTCCGAGGAGCGCGCCGACCAGCGGTGCCCGATCACCTTGGTGGCGGGCACCGGACGGTACTCACTGCACCGCCACGCCTCCAGGAGGTCGTCCAGGACCGGGTAGAGCTTCTCCTCCGGCGGGTCCCACGGCTTGAGGAGATAGTGGTCCAGATCCACGACGTTGATCGCGTCGATCGCCGCGTTGGTGTCCGCGTACGCCGTCAGCAGCACCCGTCGCGCGCCCGGATACACGTCCAGGGCCTGCTCCAGGAACTCGATGCCGTTCATCTGCGGCATCCGGTAGTCGGCCAGGATCACCGCCACCAGGTCCCCGCGCAGCTTCAGCTCGCGCAGTGCCTCCAGCGCGGACTCGCCGGACTCCGCGCGCACGATCCGGTACGACTCGCCGTAGCGCCGCCGCAGGTCCCGGGCGACGGCACGGGAGACCCCCGGGTCGTCGTCCACGGTCAGGATGACGGTCCGCGCTGATTCGGCGGCCTGTGCCATACGTCTCCCACCCCGAGAGTTCGGCTGCGCGGTACCGCGTTGCCGGCACCGCGTCGGCTCTGGCCCATCGTATGTTCGATCGCCCCGCTTCGCTCAGGTATGCGAGCGGCGCTCGCCGAGCACGCAGAACTCGTTGCCCTCGGGGTCCACGAGCGTGATCCACGGGAACTGGCCCGGTGCCGCGCCGTCCCAGTACCGGGCGCCGAGGGCGAGGAGGCGGGCCACCTCGGCGGCCTGGTCGTCGGGGCGGAAGTCGAGGTGGAGGCGGTTCTTGATCGTCTTGCCCTCGGGGACCGGGACGAAGAGCAGGCCCGGAAGGCGGTCCTTCTCCGGCTGGATCTCGAACTCCTCGGCAGAGTCGTTGACCACCACCCAGCCGAGGGCCTCGGCCCACCAGCGGCCCAGTGCCGCCGCGTCGGCCGCGTCCACGTTCACTTGTTCCCATTCCAGGCTCATGACGGCAGCGTAGTGAAGACTTGGTCCGAAGGACGACGCGACGACGCAGGGAGACAGCCGTATGACCCGCCCGATCACCGTGGGGTTCGACGGAACCGAGGAGAGCCTCGCCGCACTGGACTGGGCGGCGCGGGAGGCGGTCCGCCGGGACCTCGCGCTGCGCGTGGTGCAGGCCTGGCGGTTCCAGCCGCACGACGATGTCGAGGTGGCCGACGCCGACACCCAGACCGGGTGGGTGCGGGACGCGGTGACCGAGGCGACCGGAGCCGTCACCGCCCGGTATCCGGGCCTCACCGTGCACACCGACGTCCTGGAGGGCGGCACCGTCGAGACGCTTCTCGACGCGGCCGCGGACACCGAGGCGCTGGTGCTGGGCTCGCGCGGGCACGGGCCGGTCGTCGGGTTCCTGCTCGGCTCGGTCGGACAGCAGGTGATCGCCGGGACCACGCGGCCCGTCGTCCTGGTGCGCGCCGGGGACCAGCCCTCCGCCGAGGCCGCCGGCCGCGAGGTCGTCGTGGGCCAGCAGGGCGAGCCGGAGGACAGCGCTGCCGCCCTGCGGTTCGCGTTCGAGACGGCCGCGGCGCGCGGGGCGACCGTGCGTGCCGTGCGGGCCTGGACGCTGCCGCCGGTGTTCGCCTACAGCCCCGGCTCCCTCAAGCTCCTCGACGAGGCGGGAGGTCTGGAGCCGCGCGAGAAGCAGGCGCTGGGGGCGGCGCTGGAACCGGTGCGGGAACAGTTCCCCGACGTCCCGGTCGTGGAGCACGTCGAGATGGGCAGCGCGGGACAGGTGCTGCTGTCGGTGGCGGGGCGGGCCCAGCTGATGGTCGTCGGCCGGCGCGCCCACCGCACCGCCGTGGGCGCCCGGATCGGCTCTGTCGCCCATGGCGTGCTGCATCACGCGGGCTGCCCGGTGGCGGTGGTCCCGCCCGCGTGAGTCACTCCGTGACGGTGGGCAGGAGCGTCTCGCGCGCCTTGGGCAGGACGTTCTCGATGTAGTCGTCCACGGCGGTGTCCAGGCCGATGTCGTGCTGCGCCCGCTCCGACAGGTACCAGCGGTGTTCGAGCAGCTCGTGGTAGATCTCGGCCGGGTCCATCGACCCGCGCAGGTCGAGCGGCACCGCGCGCACGGTCGGCCGGAAGACGTCCCGCACCCAGCGGTGGGCGAGGACCTCGGGGCGGGCGCCGAGGGGGTCGCCCGGGGCGTAGTCGTCCTGGGTGGCCATCCAGCTCTCCAGGTCGTTCAGCAGCCGCCGGGCCTGGTTCTCCTCGGTGTCCAGGCCCGTCAGCCGCAGCAGCTGGCGCTGGTGGTGTCCGGCGTCCACGACCTTGGGCACGAAGGTGACCGTGTCCCCGTTGGCCGCGTGCTCGATCTGCATCTCGGCCACGTCGAAACCGAGCTCGTTGAGACGGCGGATCCGGCGCTCGATGTAGTGGTACTTGCCCGCCGGATAGACGGAGGTGCGGGTCAGCTCGTCCCACAGACCTTGGTAGCGGGCGCAGATCTCCATGCCGAACTCGATCGGGTCGACGGAGGGGTGCAGCGCCCCGGAGGCCTCCAGGTCGAGGAGCTCGCCGCTGATGTTCACCCGCGCGAGGTCGAGGTCGTACTCGCGCTGTCCGTTGCTGAGCTGTGGGTGCAGGTCGCCGGTCTCGGCGTCGACGAGGTAGGCGGCGTAGGCGCCCGCGTCACGGCGGAACAGGGTGTTCGACAGGGAGCAGTCGCCCCAGGCGAACCCGGCCAGGTGCAGCCGGACCAGCAGCACGGCCAGCGCGTCCATGAGGCGGTGCATGGTGGCGGGGCGCATGGTCGTCTCGAACATCGACCGGTACGGCATGGAGCCGGTGAGGTGGCGGGTGACCAGGACGGACTCCAGCGGTTCGCCGTTCCGGTCGGTGCGGCCGGTGACCACGGCGAGGGGGTCCACGGAGGGGATCGCGAGCCGGTCGAGGTCGCGGAGCATGTCGTACTCGTTGAGGGCGGGCCGCTCGGCGAGCTCCTTGACGGCGATCACCTCGTCGCCGGCGCGGGCGTAGCGCACGACATGCCGGGATATGCCGCGCGGCAGCGGGACCAGGACCTCTTCCGGCCACTCCTCCAGGGGGACGTCCCACGGCAGCTCCAGCAGGAGCGCGGGGTGCTCCGGGTTCGTCGCGCTGATCTGGAGTGCCATGGGCCGTTCGTCCTCGCCTCGCGGGTGATCGTCACCTCACCTTAGAGGGCGCGCTCCCTGGCCTGAAGTGCCGCTTCACGGACCGGACCGCGGTGCGCCGGACCGTGGCCGGGGAGCAGGAGGTCGCCCTCCAGGGCGGCGAGGACGTCCAGCGAGGCCACGGCGCGGGCGCGCTCGTGGTGGAACATGTCCGGGAGCAGTTGAGGTCCCTTGATCCGCGAGGTCGGGTGGCCGCTCACCAGGGCGTCACCGGAGATCAGTACGCCGGTGTCCGGGAGGTGGAAGGCGGCGTGTCCGTCGGTGTGGCCCGGGGTGTGCACGGGGACCGGCCGGCCCGGCAGGTCGAGGGCGCCCTCGGAGGGGAACGCCTCGGGGGCGGTCACCGGGACGTGGGCCTTGCCGCCGGAGCGGATCGCGTGCAGCGCCCACGGCACGACACCCGGCCGCCAGCCGTTGCGCACCACGTCACCGACGGTCACCTGGTGCAGGAACTCCCGGCGGGCGTGCGGTACTTCGGCGTCATGGAGGTACACGGGCGTGCCGTACGTGGCGCGCAGGTACTCGGCCGAACCCAGGTGGTCGTTGTGGGCGTGCGTGATCAGCACCGCGGCGACCGCCTCGGGTGAACCGCCCACCTGCGCAAGGGAGGCGAGCACCTGCTCGCGGTCCCCGGGGTAGCCGGTGTCGACCAGGGTGACGGCGTCCCCCTCGGTGAGGATCACCCAGTTGGTGTTGCTCCCGTGCACCAGGTAGGTGCCGGCGGCGACTTGCTGCACGTCCGTCTGCATGATCGTCCCGAGGGGTGAGGTGCCTGCTCGACAGGCACAGCAAAGCAGACCGGACGGGGGCCGGAGTCGGCGGGTCCGGTCGCGTCCCGAAGAGCGGGCGCGCCAGGACAAGGCACCCCAGTGGGCGGGCCGTAACCGCCCCCCCCCGTGCGGCGGAAGGGCTGCCTCCGGCGCCGTCCGCCGGAGGCAGCCCCCCGCGTGCCTCCGAAGCAGCCGCCTCTCTGCCTCAGTGCACGCCGTGCGGGCGGAACTGGACGCTGATGCGCGGTCCCGCGGCGCGCGCGGTCTTCGGTACGGAGTGCTCCCAGGTCCGCTGGCAGGAGCCGCCCATCACGATCAGGTCGCCGTGGCCCAGCGGGCGGCGCACGGCACCGCCGCCGCGCATCGGACGCAGCAGCAGATCGCGGGGCGCGCCGAGGGAGAGGATGGCGACCATGGTGTCCTCACGGGCGCCCCGGCCGATCCGGTCGCCGTGCCAGGCGACGCTGTCCCGGCCGTCGCGGTAGAGGCAGAGCCCGGCCGTGGTGAACGGCTCGCCCAGTTCGGCGGCGTAGTGCGCGGTGAGCGCCTCGCGGGCCTCTGTCAGCACCGGGTGCGGCAGTGCGTCGGCCACGCCGTAGAACGCCAGCAGCCGCGGTACGTCGACGACCTGGTCGTACATCGTGCGGCGCTCGGCCCGCCAGGGGACCTCGGAGGCGAGCTGTTCGAACAGCGGGTCGGAGCCGCCGAGCCATCCGGGGAGCACGTCGATCCAGGCACCGTGGCCGAGCTCGGTCCGGCGGATCCCGTCGAGGGGGCCGAGCCGCAGGTCGTCGGTCTGGTCGAAGAGCGAGGCCTGGAGGTGCGTGGTCATGGGTCCAGCGTACTCCTTATTCGAAAATGTGTTCCCATTCGAATTCTCGGCCCTTTCGATACATTGATGTATCGGATACATTCCCGTATCGAACGGAGGTCCGGGCATGACGGTGGAGATCAAGCGCGTGACCAAACGCCGGGTCCGCACGCGCGCGAACCTGCTGGACGCGGCCTTCGCGGTGTTCGCCGCCAAGGGGTTCGGGCGGGTCTCCATCGAGGAGGTCTGCGAGGCCGCCGGGTACAGCCGGGGCGCCTTCTACTCGAACTTCGACAGCCTGGACGAGCTGTTCTTCGCCCTCTACCAGCAGCGGGCCGACCTGATCGCCGACCAGGTGGCCGGAGCGCTCGCCCTCGACGGACCGGACCTCGACGTGACCGCCGCCGTCGACCGCGTCACCGAGGTGCTGCTTCTGGACCGGGACTGGCTGCTGGTGAAGACGGACTTCCTGGTGTACGCCGCCAGGGAACCGGCCGTGGCCGAGACCCTGCTGGAACACCGGGCGCGCCTGCGCCAGGCCATCACCGAACGACTGGGCCGCGCCCAGGGCCACACCACGCTGCCCGCCGTGCTCGGCGGCCGTGACGGCGCCGCCCATGCCGTGGTGGCCGCGTACGACGGAGTCACCACCCAACTGCTGCTGGACCGGGACGTCGAACGCGCCCGCGCCTGGCTCAAGCAACTGCTCACCGCGCTGCTGACCGACAGCAGCGACACCACCGTATGAGGAAGGGACGGTCGCCATGGATGCCGACGTCATCGTCGTCGGAGCGGGCCTCGCTGGCCTGGTCGCCGCGCACGAACTGACCAGCCAGGGCCGCAGGGTCGCGCTGGTCGACCAGGAGAACGCCGCCAACCTCGGCGGCCAGGCCTTCTGGTCCTTCGGCGGGCTCTTCCTCGTCGACTCCCCGGAGCAGCGGCGCCTGGGCATCAAGGACTCCTTCGACCTCGCCTGGAGCGACTGGCAGGGCAGCGCCCGGTTCGACCGCGAGGACGACGAGGACTCCTGGGCGGTGCGCTGGGCCCGCGCCTATGTCGAGTTCGCGGCGGGGGAGAAGCGGTCCTGGCTGGAGGGGCACGGCATCAAGTTCCTGCCGACCGTCGGCTGGGCCGAACGCGGTGACCTGCGCGCCCACGGGCACGGCAACTCCGTACCCCGCTTCCACGTCTCGTGGGGCACCGGCACGGGCGTCGTCGAACCCTTCGTCGACTACGCCAAGCAGGCCGCCCGCGACGGGCTGCTCACCTTCTACTACCGCCACCAGGTCGACGAACTCGTCATCGAGGACGGGCAGGCGCGCGGCGTGCGCGGCACCGTCCTCGCCGAGGACAACTCCGCACGGGGCGTGAAGTCCAACCGCGACAGCGTCGGCGACTTCGAACTCACCGCCCAGGCCGTCGTCGTCACCAGCGGCGGCATCGGAGCCGACCACGACATCGTCCGCCGCTACTGGCCCGAACGCCTCGGCACCCCGCCCACCGAGATGGTCACCGGCGTCCCCGCCTACGTCGACGGCCGGATGCTCGACATCAGCGCGGAGGCGGGCGTACGACTCGTGAACCGCGACCGCATGTGGCACTACACCGAGGGCATCCAGAACTGGGACCCGATCTGGCCCGGCCACGGCATCCGCATCCTGCCCGGACCGTCCTCGATGTGGTTCGACGCCCTGGGCCGCCGGCTGCCCGAGCCGTGTCTGCCCGGCTACGACACCCTCGGCACCCTGAAGTACCTGCGCACCACCGAGGACATCGCCGGCCACGACCACTCGTGGTTCATCCTCACCCAGAAGATCATCGAGAAGGAGTTCGCGCTGTCGGGCTCCGAGCAGAACCCCGACATCACCGCCAAGGACCGGATCGGGTTCCTCAAGGAGCGGATCCTCGGCAAGGGTGCCCCGGGGCCGGTCGACGCGTTCCTGCGCAACGGGGCGGACTTCGTGACCGCGCCCGACCTGGAGCAGCTCGTGGAGAAGATGAACGCCCTGACGGACAAGCCGCTCCTCGACGCGGCCGTGGTACGCCGCCAGATCGAGGCCCGCGACCTCCAGATCGCCAACCCGTACAGCAAGGACGCCCAGATCCAGGGCATCCGCAACGCCCGCCGCTACATCGGCGACAAGCTCGGCCGGGTCGCCACCCCGCACCGCATCCTCGACGCGGACGCCGGCCCGCTGATCGGCGTCAAACTGCACGTCCTCACCCGCAAGACCCTCGGCGGCATCCAGACCGACCTGGACTCCCGAGCCCTGGACGCCGACGGCAACCCGATCGGCGGTCTGTACGCGGCGGGCGAGGTGGCCGGCTTCGGCGGCGGCGGCGTGCACGGCTACAACGCGCTGGAGGGCACCTTCCTCGGCGGCTGCCTGTTCTCCGGGCGCGCGGCGGGCCGTGCGGCGGCACGACAGACCGGCTGAGAGCCGGATCGGCGGGCGGGCGGGCGTGGCGCTGCGGTCGGTCGAAGGGCTGGGCCGGCGGGCGTGGCGTCGCCGTCGGTCGTGGAGCTGAGCCGGTGGGCGTGGCGCAGCGCAGGGCCGTAGTCCCTTCGGCCGTCAGTCCAGCAGACGCGCGAGTACGGCCGCGTGGCTCTCCTGCGGAGCCTTCGCGGCCGTCAGGAGCGTGACGGGTCCCTTGCCGGCCAGTTCACGCACGTGGGCCAGGAGCTCGGCCGCCTCCGGGGCGGCGAGCTCCGCCTCGTACCGTCCGGCGAACTCCTCGTAGGTCCCCTCGCCCGCGTGGTACCAGCGGCGCAGCTCCGTCGACGGGGTCATGGCCTTGGGCCACTCGTCCACCCGCGCCGCGTCCTTCGACAGGCCGCGCGGCCACAGCCGGTCGACCAGGACACGTACGCCGTCCTCCGGCTCGGGCGACTCGTAGACGCGGCGCACGCGAACGCTCATGGTGGGGCCCTCCAGGGGGTGGTGACGTGCCGGGAGCGTACTTCGGGGAGCGGCGCGACTTGACCGGCTCAAGGGTGAGTTCCCCCGAGATCACCCTTAGTGTGAAGCCGACTGCCACCCCCCAACCGCAGGAGCGCACGTGCCGCAGGCCGTCAGACGCACCTTCGTCCTCGGAACCTCCCCCGTCGCCCTGGTGGCGCTGCTCGGGGCGGCCGCACCCCCGTCGGCCGGCTCGTCCGGCGCGGGCGACCCCTACTTCCCGCTGGCCGGCAACGGCGGTTACCACGTCGGCCACTACGACCTGACCCTGCGCTACGACACGGACAGCCGCCGTCTCGACGGCAAAGCCGTCCTCCACGCCCGCGCCACCCAGAACCTGAGCCGCTTCGACCTCGACCTCAACGGACTGAAGGTCACGGGCCTGACCGTCGGCCGCGACAAGGCGGACTTCCGTCGCGACGGACAGGAACTCGTGGTCACCCCGCGCAAGGCGCTGAAGAAGGGACAGTGGTTCCGCGTCACCGTCACCTATCACGGCAAGCCCGCCCCGGTCACCGACCCGGACGGCTCCCTCGACGGCTGGATCCCCACCGACGACGGCGCCTTCGTCGCCGGGGAACCGCAGGGCGCGATGACCTGGTTCCCCGCGAACAACCACCCCAAGGACAAGGCGTCGTACGACTTCGAGATCACCGTGCCCAAGGGGCGCACCGCGGTCGCCAACGGCGTGTTCCGGGGGCAGACGACCTCCCACGGGCGGACCACGTACCGCTGGCGCCAGTCCGAGCCCATGGCCGCCTACCTGGCCACGGCGACGGTCGGGAAGTTCAAGGTGGAGCGGTACACCACCCGCGACGGCATCCAGGTCTACAACGCCGTCGACCCGCGCGAGGCGGACGCCGCCGCACCCGTCCTGAAGAAGCTGCCGTCCGTCCTGGCCTGGGAGAGCAAGCTCTTCGGGCCCTACCCGTTCAAGGCGGCCGGCGCGATCGTGGACCGCGCCCCGAACGTCGGGTACGCGCTGGAGACACAGACGCGGCCCGTGTACGACCAGGCCCCGGACCTGAGCACCCTCGTCCACGAGAGCGCCCACCAGTGGTTCGGCGACTCCGTCAGCCTGACCTCGTGGAAGGACATCTGGCTCAACGAGGGCTTCGCGACCTACGCCGAGTGGCTCTACGCCGAGCAGCACGGCGGCGACAGCGCGCAGACGACCTTCGACGAGCTGTACGCCGAGCCGGCGAGCGACGGGCTCTGGGAGTTCCCGCCCGGTGACCCGGGCAGCGGCGCGAACATCTTCGGCACGCCCGTCTACGCCCGGGGCGCGATGGCCCTGCACCAGCTCCGCAAGGCCGTCGGGGACCGGGTGTTCTTCCGGATCCTGCGGGCCTGGGCCGGCGAACACCGCGACGGCCACGGGACGACCGCGCAGCTCGTGCGGCTGGCGGAACGGGAGTCCGGCAAGGACCTGGACGCACTGTTCAGGACATGGGTGTACCAGCAGGGCAAACCGACCGCTCCCTAGAACCTGACGAGTTCCAAAAGAACCTGACGAGTTCCAAACAAGTGTCGGCGAGGGTCGACGCATGATCACACGCAAGCCTCATGTCGCCCTGCTGGCCGCCTCCCTCGTGCTCACCGGGTGCGGGGGAGGAGCGGCGGCGACCTCCGAGCGGCCGCCGGCGGTGGCGGCCCCCGACCGGACGCCGACCACCACGACCATCCAGCCCGCGCCGACGCTCTCCCTGGAGGTCGCCCCGCAGCAACTGCCGGGCCTGGGACCCAGAACGTGGGCGAAGGTGCCGGACGACGCCCGCCAGGCCGTCGTCGTCACCGGACGCGGCAAGAACTCCTCGCGGTCCACCGTCGTCCTGTACGAGCGCACCGAGACGGGCTGGGAGGCCGGGGAGGCGTGGCCCGCGCACAACGCGCTGCGCGGCTGGACGGACGACCACGTCGCCGGCGATCTGCACTCGCCCATCGGTGTCTTCGGCCTCACCGACGCCGGCGGGCTGCTCCGCGACCCCGGCACCCGGCTGCCCTACGACCAGGGCAGCGGCTTCACCGTGGGCGGCACCGGCTTCGAGGGCGAACCCCTGGCGGGCTCCTTCGACTACGTCATCGCGATCAACTACAACCGCAAGGCGGGCACTTCACCGCTCGACTGGACCCGGCCGCTCGGCGCGAACCGCGGCGGCGGGATATGGCTGCACGTCGACCACGGCGGGCCCACCCACGGCTGCGTCAGCATCGCCGAGGAGCACATGAAGAAGCTCCTGCTGGCACTGGACCCGGACCGTCATCCGGTCGTCGTCATGGGCGACGCCGACTCGCTGGCCCGCTGATCGGCTTAGGATCCGCCAGGTGTGCGCACATGTGCTGGTCGCCGAGGACGACGAGATGCAGGCCGAACTCATACGCCGCTCCCTGCTGGCCGAGGGGCATACCGCCACCGTGGTCCACGACGGCGGCGCCGCCCTCGACGCGGTGCGACGGCTCAGACCCGACCTCGTCGTGCTGGACCTGATGCTGCCCGTGCTCGACGGCCTCGGCGTGTGCCGGGCGCTGCGGCGGGTGGACGACACGCCGGTGCTGATGCTCACCGCCCGCTCCGCGGAGGACGACGTGCTGCTCGGCCTGGACATGGGCGCCGACGACTACATGACCAAGCCCTACAGCCCGCGCGAGCTGATGGCGCGGATCCGCACGGTCCTGCGGCGCAGCGGACGTGGCCCGGTGCGGGCGGCGGGGCTCCAGGTCGACCCCGTACGGCACGACGTGCGCTGCGACGGGGAGGAGGTGGAGTGCACGCCCGCCGAGTTCGCGATCCTCCTCGCCATGGCCGCCGAGCCCGAACGCGTCTTCTCCCGGCGGCAGTTGCTGGAGTGCACCCGCGGCATCGACCGGGCCTCCACCGAACGGGCCGTGGACGTCCACATCATGAACCTGCGCCGGAAGATCGAGGCCGACCCGCGCAGACCGGTGCGGCTGCTGACCGTGTTCGGCGTCGGCTACAAACTCAGCGGCGGCCGCGGATGAGCCCTGGCATACCCCTGCGCAAACGGCTGCTCGTCCGGCTGCTCATCACCTCCGTCCTGATCGCCGTCTGCTCGGTCGCGGCGACGGCCTGGCTCGCGGTCGCGACCACCACCCAGGCGCTGCGCGAGGAACAGGGGCAGGTGCTCGCCGACGACATGGACGTCCTCGCCCGGCTCAGCGGGTACGCCGCGACCCACGCCGACTGGAAGGGCGTCGCACGGACCGTACGGGAACTGTCCGAGAAGACCGGCCGGCGGATCGCGCTCACCACGACCGACCGGGTGCCCATCGTCGACTCCGCGCCGCCCGGCACCTCCCTGCCGCCGCGCGCCTCGGCCACCGTCGATCCCCTGCGCACCGACACCTACACCGACCGCGGGGCACAGCGCAGCGGCATGGACCCCCGGGTGGTGGGGCCCTACCGGCTGACGGCCGACGAACGCCGACAGTTGGACAAGCTGGCGCTGGTCCGCCAGAAGTGCTTCGCCCAGAACGGCGTCGACGCCGACATCATCACCACGCCCAGCGGCCGTCCGGTCCTCAGCGAGGACGACGCGCCCCTCCCGTGCGGCGACGGCAAGCTCAACACCCCGACCGAGACGGAGGAGAAGGCCCACACCGAGCTCGTCAAGCTGGCCCAGGGCTGCTTCGCCCGGCACGATCTGCGGTACGACGTGCCCTACCTCGCCACCGACCGGTACAAGACGGCCAGATTCGGCAGCGAGGCGGAGGCCGAGGGGGCGCGCCAGGCCCAGGAGTGCGTCGACAGCGCGCGCCGCACCCAGCTCGACCCCTACGTGGCCCCGACCGCCGAGCTGTTCCTGGGCGGCGGTGACCAGACCGCCGTGCGCTTCGACATGTCCCCGGCCAACAAGGCCAAGGTCATCGGCGCCGCCGGGCTGGTGCTCGCGGTCACCGTCGCCGTGACCGCGGTGGTCGCCACCCGGCTGGTGCGGCCGCTGCGCGCGCTGACCGCGGCGGCCCAGCAGCCGCCCGAGCGGCACGTACGCGTGCCCGTCACGACCCGGGACGAGACCGGCATCCTGGCCGCGGCCTTCAACGACCTCACCGAACGCCGGGAACGTCTTGAGGCGCAGCGCAAGGCCATGGTCAGCGACATCGCCCATGAACTGCGCAGTCCGCTGACCAACATCCGCGGCTGGCTGGAGGTCACCAAGGACGGGGTGGTGGCACCGGACCCGGAACTGCTCGGTTCCCTGCACGAGGAGGCCCTCGTCCTCCAGCGCGTCATCGACGACCTCCAGGACCTCGCCGCCGCCGACGCGGGCACGCTGCGGCTGCACCGCGAACCCGTCCGCGTCGACGAGCTGTTCGGCCAGGTCGCCGCGGCGTACCGGGTGGCCGCGGACACGGCGGGTGTGGCCCTGCGTACCGAGACGGACGGCACGCCGTGGCTGGACGCCGACCCGGTGCGGATGCGGCAGGTGCTCGGCAACCTCGTCTCCAACGCCCTGCGGCACACACCCGCGGACGGGACCGTCACCCTCGCGGCACGGTGCGAGGGTGACGATGTCGTCGTCGAAGTCGCCGACACCGGCAGCGGGATCGCGGCCGATGACCTCCCGCATGTCTTCGACCGGTTCTGGCGGGCCGAGAAGTCCCGCAGCCGTCGTACCGGCGGCAGCGGTCTCGGCCTGCCGATCGTGCGCCACCTGGTCGCCGCGCACGGCGGCACGGCTCAGGCGACGAGCGAACCCGGCGCGGGCAGTGTCTTCACCCTCCGGGTGCCGGCACTAGCCGGAGGCGCGCCCGGCCCTGGCCCGGCGCCGTTGCAGTGATCGTCGTTCGGTCTCGCTCGTACCGCCCCAGACACCGATCGCCTGCCCGGTGCCCATGGCCCACTCCAGACACCGCTCCCGTACGGGACAGCGGTGGCAGACCGCCTTGGCCTGCTCGGTCTGCACCAGTGCCGGGCCGGTGTTCCCGATGGGGAAGAAGAGGTCGGGGTCCTCGTGGCGGCATACGGCATGATCTCGCCAGTTTTCCATCGATGTCACCTGCGCTCGAAGTCGTCCGTGCCCTCGCGGATGGCTTACTCGCTTTCGGGTCACCTGTCGATGCGTGAGTGAAACAATGGAGCCCTGGGAAATTCGGGCTCACTGCTCGCGCAGCCCCCACGGGGAGCCGTACGCGGTCAGCAGATCCAGGAAGGGGCCGGCGGGGAAGGCCTCCGGGCCGAGGACGCCCGAGCCCGACCAGGCGCCCGTGGCGAGGAGTTCGAGGGCGACGACCGGGTTGATCGCCGTCTGCCACACCACCGCCTGGCAGCCGTACTCCGCCATGGACCACTGGTTGTCGACCACGTGGTACAGGTACACCTCGCGCGGCGCCCCGTCCTTGACGCCCTTCACCCAGGTGCCCGCACAGGTCTTGCCGTGCATGAGTTCGCCCAGCGTCGCCGGGTCGGGGAGACAGGCGGCGACCACGTCCCGGGGCGAGACCCGGACCGGTCCGTCCGCGCTCGGCACGGTGACCGGCTCGGTGCGGTCCAGACCCAGCAGATGCAGCGTCTTCAGCGTCTGGATGAACTCCTCGCCCAGGCCGTACTTGAAGGTGACGCGCTTGGCGTCGACCCAGCGGGGGACGAGCAGCACCTCCTCGTGCTCGACGTTCACGCACTCCACCGGGCCGATGCCCTCGGGGAAGTCGAACACCTCGGGCTCGCTGAACGGTGCCGTGGTGAACCAGCCGCGGTCCTCCTCGTAGACCACCGGAGGGTTCAGGCACTCCTCGATGGTGGTCCAGATGCTGAAGGACGGTGCGAAGTCGTAGCCGTCGACGGTGAGGTTCGCGCCGTCGCGGATGCCGATCTCCTCGATCTCGTCGAAGAGCTCATCGGCCGCGTACCGGGCGAAGACGTCCGACAGACCCGGCTCCACACCCATGCCGACGAGCGCCAGGACACCCGCCTTCTCCCAGCCGATCGCCTCCTCGAACTGGGCGTCGCCGAGCTTGACCCCGCACTCGTCGTAGGGGCGCTCGGGGTGCGGCCGCGACAGCGACATCGCCATGTCGACATACGTCGCCTCGGCCGCGCGGGCCGCCCGGAACAGCGGCATCACGAAGCGCGGGTCGGTCGCGTTGAGGAGCACGTCGCACGCGTGCCGCTCCAGGAGCGCCGCCACCGCCGCCTCGTCGCTCGCGTCGACGCGCTCGGCCCGGAAGCGGGCTCCCTCGGTGCCGAGCGCCGCCACGGCGGCCTCGGCGCGGGTCAGGTCGTAGTCCGCCACCACCATCGCCTCGAAGAACGGCCGCCGGGCCGCGATCCGGGTGATGGCGGTGCCCACTCCACCGGCTCCCACGAGCAGTACACGCATGACAAGCACTCCGTCGGTCGAAGGTCCAAGACGTCGATGGGGCCCCTGACGGAGATACAACGCCGCCCGCTCGCATAAGGTCAATGGCGTTGGCATAAGGAGGCACAGGGAGGAGCGGCGGCATGCCGAAAGCGGTCGTACCCGAGGAGAAGCGGCGCCGGCGCCGTCCCACCAAGAGCGGCACCGTGCTGTCCGAGGAGCTGATCGTCGAGACCGCGCTGCGCATGCTGCGCGAGCACGGCAGCACAGGGCTCACCGCCCGCCGCCTGGGCCTCGCCCTGGACGCCGACCCCAGCACCCTGTACCGCTACTTCCGCGGCATGGACGACCTCACCCTGGCGATCGGCGACGCGCTGATCGGACAGGCGCTGCGGGGCTGGGAGCCGACGGGGCGGTGGCGGGCGGACCTGCGCGCGGTCGGGCTGCGCCTCCACGCCGCCTACCTCGCCCATCCGCAGGCCGCCGTGCTGACCACCAACCGGGTCACCGGGCGGCCCCACGAACTCGCCGCCGACGAGGCGGTCCTCGACGTACTGCGCACCGCGGGCTTCCCGCTGCCGGACACGGTGCGCGTCTACCACGCCTTCATCGACCAGACCCTGGCCTTCGCCGCCCTCGACGCCGCCTCCCTGGCCCTGCCCAGCGCCGCGCTCCACGCCGACGAGGGCATGTGGCGCTCGACCTACGCCCACCTGCCCCGCACCACGCATCCCCGGATCGCGGAGGCGGCACCCCTGCTGGCGGGGCGCATGCTCGACAGCGCCTATCCGACGGCACTGGAGATGCTGCTGGACAGCGCCGAGGCCCAGCTGGCCGCGCTGCTCGGCGGAACGGCGGGCGATGAGGAGGGGTGACGGCGGCGCCCGGGATACGGACGCCCGGGACGCGAACGCCCGGGATACGAATGCCTGGGAAGCGAGTGCCCACGAGGTGAGCGCCTAGGCGGTGAGCGTCTCGGCCGCCGCGGCGGCCACCGCCTCGGCCACGGCCGCCAGCGCGGGCGAGTCCAGCTTCCACTGCTGCCAGTACAGGGGCGCGTCCATCGGACGGTCCGGCGCGAGGTGGACCAGACGGCCCGCGGCCAGCAGCGGATCGGCCTGGACCGTGGGGACCATGCCCCAGCCCAGGCCCAGCGCGACGGCCGCCACGAACCCCTCCGAGGTGGGGACATAGTGGCGGGCGGGACCCGCACCACCCCGGCCGCGCCGCAGACTCCGGACGAAACGGTCCTGGTAGGAGTCACGGCGGTCGAAGGCCACCGAGGGCGCCTGCGCCAGCGCGTCCCGCAGCGGACCGTCGAGATACCGGTCGACGAACCCCGGGCTCGCCACGGCGAAGTACCGCATCCGTCCCAGCGGGCGCACGGAACAGCCCGACACGGCGTCCGGCGACGAGGTCACCGCCGCCATCACCAGCCCCTCCCGCAGCAGCGTCGCCGTGTGCTCCTCGTCCTCGCGGTGCAGCTCGAAGGTGAGCCGGAGCCCGTCCGGGACGCGGTTCAGCGCCGGGAGGAACCACGTCGCCAGCGAGTCGGCGTTGACCGCGACCGACACCCGCGTCGACTCCCCGAGCGCGCTCATGCCGAGCTCGGCCCGCGCGTCCCGCTCCAGCCGCGCCAGCTGCCGTGCGAACCGCACGACGACCTCGCCCGACTCGGTCGGCCGCACCGGCTTCGTCCGTACAAGCAGCACCCGGCCGGTGCGCTGCTCCAGGGCCTTGACCCGCTGGCTCACCGCCGACGGCGTCAGATGCAGGGCCGCGGCCGCCGCGTCGAAGGTGCCCTCGTCGACCACCGCCAGCAGGGTCCGCACCTGGTCGAGGGGAAGCTCTGTCATCACGAACGCTAATGATACGTAAGAATCTTTAGCTGTACTCCAGATCGCCGCCCGCCTAGCGTCGATGCCATGACCGCCTCGCTCACCGCCGCTGCCGCCGGATTCGGCACCGGCCTCTCGCTCATCGTCGCCATCGGCGCCCAGAACGCCTTCGTCCTGCGCCAGGGCGTCCGCCGCGACTCCGTCCTCGCCGTCGTCGGCATCTGCGCCCTCTCGGACGCGGCCCTCATCGCCCTGGGCGTCGGCGGACTGGGAGCGGTGGTGGTGGCGTGGCCGGACGCCCTGACCGCGGTCGGCTGGATCGGCGGCATCTTCCTGCTCTGCTACGGCGCCCTCGCCGCCCGCCGGGTGTTCCGCCCTGCCGGCGATGCCCTGCGGACGGAGGGCGAGTCGGCGGGCTCCCGCAAGCGGGCCGTCCTGACCTGTCTGGCGCTGACCTGGCTCAACCCGCACGTCTACCTCGACACCGTGTTCCTGCTCGGCTCCGTCGCCGCCGACCGCGGCGCACTGCGCTGGACCTTCGGACTGGGCGCCGTGCTCGCCAGCCTCTGCTGGTTCGCGGCACTGGGCTTCGGCGCCCGGCTGCTGAGCCGCTTCCTGGCCAAGCCCCTGGCCTGGCGCGTCCTGGACGGACTGGTCGCCGCGACGATGATCGCCATGGGCGGGACGCTGATCGCCGGGGCCTGAGCAACACCGTGTCCGGAAGCTGAGATTGCGGGTCCCGCATGCTCGGATGGAGCTGCCATAGTGAACCCTGGTCCCGAAAGATGTAACGACCAACCAGGAAGCCCGTGGACACCAGCGAGAGCAGCACCGAAGAGCAGTCGACGGCCCCCGCACAGGAGCCCGCCCGGCGCGGCTGGCGCCGCTTCGCGATGGACACCCGCCCGCTGCGCCGCCCCGCCTACCGCCGGCTGTGGACCTCGACCATCGTCACGGCCGTCGGCAGCCAGCTCACCGCCGTCGCGGTGCCCAAGCAGATCTACGACATCACGGGCTCGTCCGCGTGGGTCGGCTACGCGAGCCTCGCCGGGCTGCTCCCGCTCATGGTGTTCGCGCTGTGGGGCGGCGCCATCGCCGACAGCATGGACCGCCGCAAGCTGCTCCTCGTCACCAACACCGGGATCGCCGTCACCTCGCTGCTCTTCTGGATACAGGCCGCCACCGGCATGGAGTCCGTGGCCGTGCTGATGGTCCTCCTCGCGGTGCAGCAGGCGTTCTGGGGCCTGAACGCACCGGCCCGCAACGCCTCCATCGCCCGACTCGTGCCCGCGGACGAGCTGACCGCCGCCAACGCCCTCGGCTCGACCGTCATGCAGACAGGGCAGGTCGTCGGCCCGCTCCTGGCGGGCGCCCTGATCCCGGTCATCGGCCTGCCGGAGCTCTACCTCGTCGACGCCCTGGCGCTGTGCGTCACGGTGTGGGCGGTCTACAAGCTGCCCGCGCTGCCGCCGCTGGCGTCGCAGACCAAACGCCGCGCCGGGGTGCGCGAGATCGCGGCCGGGTTCCGGTACATCTCCCTGCACAAGGTGCTGCTGCTGTCCTTCCTCGCCGACATCATCGCGATGGTCCTCGGCATGCCGCGCGCCCTGTTCCCACAGCTGGCCTCGCAGACCTACGCGCCGTACGGCGAAGGTCTCGCCCTGGGGCTGCTGTTCGCGGCGATCCCCATCGGCGCCGTGCTGGGCGGGCTGTTCTCCGGCACGTTCTCCCGGGCCCGCCGGCACGGCTGGATGGTCATCGGCGCGGTCGTCGCGTGGGGCGCCGCCATCACCGGCTTCGGGCTGAGCGACAGCCTCTGGCTCGCGGTCGCCTTCCTCGCCCTGGCCGGGGTGGCCGACATGGTCTCCATGGTCTTCCGCGGGGCGATCCTGCTGTCCGCCGCGACCGACGAGATGCGCGGCCGTATGCAGGGCGTCTTCACGGTCGTCGTCGCGGGCGGGCCGCGTCTGGCCGACGTCCTGCACGGCACCGCCGGCTCGGCCTTCGGACCGCGCGCGGCCGTCGCGGGCGGCGGCCTCCTCGTCGTGGCCGTCATGCTGGGCCTGGCCGCCGCGGTACCGGCTCTGCGCCGCTACCGCGTCTGACCCGTCACCGCGCGCGCCGGGTGATCGAGTACTGCTCCAGCAGTTTGCCCCGGGTCGTCTCCAGCCGGTACGCCAGGATCTCGGCGACGCTGCGCACCAGGGTCAGACCGAGCTGGGGATCCTCCTCGCACAGACCGAGCACCGCCGCCGCGTCGAACTCATAGGCCCGCACGGGACTGAAGGCCACCGCGCCGAAGTCCCACTGGTGCGGCGGGAACAGCCACGACCAGCCGAGCAGGTCCCCCGATCCGAGACTGGCCACGGTCACCCGTTGCAGCGACGTCACCTGCTGGTCGAGGGAGACCGCGCCCGAGCGGATGACCCAGAAGCGGTCGGCCGTCCCCCCTGGCTCGAAGATGCGGGTGTCCTCCGGGAAGGAGACCTCCTGGGCCAGGGCCGTCAGTCGTTGCCGCTGGGGCGGGGGCAGGGCGGTCAGCAGTTTCGTCGCTTTGGTCATGACGCGGGGCTCCTCGCCGGCGATTCGGTTCCGGTGCTTTCCCTACGCCCATTTCAGCCGCTGCGGACGACCAGGGCACCTCGGCGGCGGACACTTCCGGTGCCGGCGTCGCACGGGCATGAAAAAGCCCTGGCTGGACGGGGGAGGCCAGCCAGGGCCGTATGAGGGTGAGCGGTGGAGGACGTATACCGTCGACTCCACGACTACCTATGGATGAACCGTAAACCATCTCGGAGCATTTTGCGTATACGAAAGCCGGGCACGTGACCCGTTTCACTCCGCGCCCGAGTGCTCAGCGAGCGGCTTCGGGCGTCCCGGCGAGGTTTGGCGGTGTCCTCAGCGGTCAGCCGAAGAGACGGAGACCTTAGGTGCTCGCGCGGTGTGGAGGAACCGCTGCCGCCGGGCGGTGATGCCGTACTGTCCGCGAGCACCCCGGCCAGCCCCCCACCGACCAGGGAGACTTGGGATGTGCGAGAAGCGCAGCACCGAATCCGCGGAACGACACCGGCGACCGCGCCAACCGGCCGAGGCGCGCCGGGCCGTCGAGCACGCCGTCGCCGAACGCTGCCGTGCCACCCGCACCACCTGTGACCGTGAATCCCTGGCGGACGCCCTCCTCGTCGCCTCGGAGCTCACCACCAACGCCATCCTGCACGGCGGCGGAGTCACCGACTTCCACGTCGACATCGTCGAACCCGGCGTCCGCGTCTCGGTGAGCGACCGCAGCGACGCGTTCCCCGTGGCCCGGGAGCCCGTCGACCTGCTCGGACGGCGACGCGTGGGCGGTCTCGGCTGGCCCATCGTCTGTCGGCTGGCACGCGATGTGCGGGTCACCGACCTGCCCTCCGGAGGCAAGCGCATCACCGTGGTCGTACCCCTGTCCTGACGGTCCGCCGGCTTTCCGGGGCGAAGCGGAGTTTGTTCGCCCGAGGTGAGGGCAGACGCAGTTTCGTGCTTCGGACCGGAGGCGCGCCAGCGGGAGCGGTACGGCTGCTGCGGGGCCCACTTCTGGTGTCCGGCCGGCGGCCCGTTCCCGCGGCAATTCCCTGAAACCACCGTTCAGGAGCGATTCCGCATGCCTATCGACATGTCGACAAGCCGTTCCGGTACGCCCGTCACCGCCGCCCGGCGGCGCCACGACGACGCTCCCGACACCGCTGGGCTCTTCGCCCGGCTGGTCGTCCTGGAGGACGGTCCCGAGCGGGACACCGTACGCGAGGAACTCGTCACCGCCTGGCTGCCCATGGCCCACCGCATAGCCGGCCGCTTCCGTGAGCGCGGCGAGGCGATCGAGGACCTGCGCCAGGTGGCGGCCCTGGGCCTGGTGAAGGCGGTAGACCGCTTCGACCCGGAGCGCGGCGCCTTCGAGAGCTACGCGGTGCCGACCATCACGGGCGAGGTCAAGCGGCACTTCCGCGACCGTATGTGGGCCCTGCGGGTGCCCCGCCGGGTGCAGGAACTCCGCAACAAGGTGCGGGTGGCCCGCCGCGAGCTCACCCAGACACCGGGCAGCGCCGAGCCCTCCGCCGCGGACCTCGCCGCCCGCACCGGCCTCACCGAGGACGAGGTCGCCACGGGACTGGAGGCACTGGAGAGCTTCAGCGCGCTGTCCCTGGACGCCGAACTCTCCTCCGACGAGGACGGATACAGCCTCGCCGACACCCTGGGCGCGGCCGACTCCTCCTACGACACCGTGATCGACCGCGAATCCGCCAAGGCGGGTCTGCGGAGGCTGCCCGAACGCGACCGCGCCATCCTCTACATGCGCTTCTTCGAGGACATGACCCAGAGCCGGATCGCCGACCAGCTCGGCATCTCCCAGATGCACGTCTCCCGTCTCATCAGCCGCAGTTGCGCCCGGGTGCGCGCCGAAGCGCTGGGAGAACACACCGGCGCCTGAGTGTCCGGGCCGTCTGCGGGCAGGTGTCTGTCTCCGGCGAACTTCCGGCGAACGGAACGAAGGAGCCCGATGACGGAGCCCGGACAGACAGCCGCGGACGACGGAGCGGACCACGACGAACAGTTACGGCTGCGGGCCGAGGTGCGCGATCTGCGCGCCCGGGCCCGTGCCCACGCGCTGATCGCGGAGGCACAGGGGGTGCTGCGTGAGCGGTACGCGCTGTCAGACGCGGACAGCGCGTTCACGCTCATGCGCCTGGCGTCCCAGCGGTTCAACGTCAAGATGCGCACCCTGGCCGAGATCCTGCTGTCCGCCCCGCGTCCGCGGGACCGGGAAGCGCCGTGGTTCCCGCGGCGCGCCCGGCTCGCGCAGCCCGCCCTGAGCTTCCCGGCGGCACGGCGGGTCGGTCCCGGCAACCGCGGCGGCGTCCTGAAGGCCGTGCTCACCCAGACGCTCGCCGTGGTCGGCACGGACATGGGCAACGTCCAGCTCGTCGACCGGGTCAGGGGCGGCCTGCGCATCGAGGCGCACACCGGACTCACGGCCGACTTCGTCGACTTCTTCGGCCACGTCGGCGAGCACGGCACGTCCTGTGCCCGGGCCGCGCGCGATGTCGCCCAGGTCACCGTGCACGACGTCGAGACGGATCCGGTCTTCACCGCGTCCGCCCGCGAGGCGATCCTCGCGGCGGGCAGCCGGGCCTGCCACAGCGTGCCGCTGACCACCGCGTCCGGCCTCTGCGTGGGCATGGTCTCGGCCCATCTCGACCATCCCCTCGGGGGATTGACGACGGCACAGCTCAAGGCGCTGGAGGCGGTGGGCGCGCAGGCCGGCCAATGGCTCGCCTGGCACGAGCGCACGGTCGTCCTGGACGCCCTGGAGTACCTGCACGCCCTGGGCAACGGGAGCGCCCAGCCGTAGTCCCGTGGTGTGTGCGCGGCGGCTACCGGGGCAGTCGGAGTGCGGGAGGTCCAGATGAACCCGACTGTCAGCGCACCGACCGGCCGGATCACGGCCCGGCGTCCGGCCCGCCGTTCGGCGACGGAGGGCGCCGCCCGGGCGGGCCTGGTCGCCCGCGGCGTGATCTATCTGCTGGTCGGCCTGCTGGCCCTGCGGATCGCCTTCGGAGGCGGTGACCGCCAGGCGGACCGCGGCGGCGCGCTCGCCGAACTGTCGGACAAACCCTTCGGCGCCGTCCTGCTGTGGGCCCTGGCCGTCGGCGTGGTCTGCATGGCGCTGTGGCGGCTGTCGGAGGTGCTGTTCGGATCGGTCGGCCCGGACGGACGCAAGGCGAGGAAACGCCTGCTGGCGGGCGCCCGCTTCGTGTTCTACGCCTTCGTCGCCTACTCCGTCGTCTCGTTCGCGGCGGGCTCGGGGTCGAGCGGCGGTGGCGGCGGATCGAGCGACAAACAGTCCAAGGACGTCACGGCGAAGGTGCTGGACCTGCCCGCCGGGCAGTGGATCGTCGGTGCGGCCGGTGCGGGGATCGCCGTGGCCGGTGTGTGGCTCGCGGCCCGGGCCGTCATGCGCTCCTACCGGGACAAGTTCAAACTCGGCGAGATGTCGCCGCGGGTCCGGCGGCTGGTGGACGTGACCGGGGTGGGTGGCGGCGCGGCCCGCGGGCTGGTGTTCGCGGCCGCCGGTGCCTTCGCCGTACGGGCCGCCGTCGACTACGAACCGGACAAGGCGAAGGGCCTGGACGACACGCTCCGCTCCTTCGCCGAGACCCCGCTCGGCCCCTGGCTGCTGGCTCTGGTGGCGGCCGGCCTGGTGCTGTTCGGCCTGTTCTCCTTCGCGATGGCACGCTGGCGCAGGGTGTGAGCCGCTGTGAGCCGCCCCGGCGTCAGCCCTTGGGCCGCGCCACCGGCACCCGCAGCGGCCGGGCCAGCCCCACCACACCCTCGTCCAGCCGCTGGAGATGCCGCAGCACCCGGTCGGTGACCCGGCCGAAGCGCGGTGACCCGGGGACGGCGGGCTCCAGCAGGGAGGCGATGCTCGGCCCCGTCTCCACCTCGTCGGCGGATCGCTCGTCCGCCACACGGGCCGCGGTCGCCCCGATGTTGTGCAGAATGCGCCGCCCCGCCCCACGCAGCCGGGGATCCGCCGCGATCGACGGGTGGGTGGGCAGCAGCTCGGCCGTCGCGGCCAGGGAACGCGCGTGGTACGCACAGGTCTCCAGCAGCGCGACGACATACCGTGCGGTGTCCCGCCGGGCCCGCAGCGGGGTGACGGGGTGGGTGAGCGGCTGGGTGGCGGCCCGCAGGTCGGCCAGCGCCTGGTCCAGGTCGCGGGCCTTGTCGAGGAGCTCGGCCGGAGGCCCGCCGCTGAGCTGGTCCACCGCCGTCTCGGTGACGTCCGCGAGCCGGTCCAGCACCGCGACGAGAAGGTCGTTCGTACGGCGGTCGGTGCGCACCGGCAGCACCAGCGCCGCCGCGAGGACCCCGCAGGCCGCGCCGAGCGCGGTCTCCTCCACCCGCAGCACCAGCACCGACAGGCTGTACGTGTGCAGCAGGGTGTACAGCACGCCCAGCGCGGCCGTGACGAAGAAGGACATCAACGTGTACGACAGCGGCGCGGTGTAGAACATCAGAAAGACGCAGACCAGCACCACCGCGAACGCCGTCCAGGTGTGGTGGCCGACCAGCCCCGCGAGACCGATGCCGGCCACCACCCCGAGCACGGTGCCCAGGAGCCGCCGGTAGCCCTTGACCAGGATCTCGCCCGTGGAGGCGGTGTTGATGAACACGATCCAGCAGGTCAGCACCGCCCAGTACCAGCGCTGACTGGACAGCAGCTCACCGCCCACGATGGCCAGCGACGACCCCACCGCGACCTGCACGGCCGCCCGGGTCGTGGGCCGCCGCAACCCCGTCGGCGCCTCCCGTGCGGACTCCTCGCCGGCGTCGATGGCCGCGTCCTCGGCGTCCAGTTCCTCGCGCGAACGGGTCGTGGCCGGGCTGTCGTCGGACTCGTCCTGCGGCCCGTCCAGAGCGATCCGCAGCCCCAGCACCGCGCGGGCCGCCTCGCCGATGCCCCGGAAGACGTCCTGGACGGCCGGTGGCGCCGCCGGCAGGTTCTCCTCGTCCCGGTAGCCAAGGAGGCGGTTGCGCACCTGGGAGAGCCCCGTTCCGGGCCGCGTGGCGACCGGCCGCAGCACGAGCAGCCGCAGCGCCTCCAGATCACGCCGCACGGTGTCCGTCGCCCGGTCCCGCACCGGCAGCGATCCGCTCGGCGGCACCGGCGCACCGGGCAGATGCAGCGTGAGCGTGTCCGCCCGCTCGGCGCTGCGCGCGGTCAGCAGCATCAGACCGAGCCGCTCGGCGGCGACCTCGGCGTCCGCGACGCGCCGCTGCACGAGCCGCGCCACCGCTTCGTCGGCGGTCCCCTCCTCCAGCCGGCCCTGGATCATCAATGCCGTCTCGTGCAGCCGGGCCGTGCCCTCGCGCACATGCTCCAGGGCCTTCTCCACCTCCTCCGGCCCTCCCGCGTCGAGCAGTTCGAGCTGCGCCGCCACCAGCTGGGCCAGCCGGGCCCGGAAGGCCTCCCGGAGCCGCTCCAGCATCCCCGTCGGCGTCTCGGGCACCAGCGCGAAGCGCGCGACGGCACTGGCCAGGAAGGCGACGACGAGAGTGCCGTAGAGCTCGGGCAACGCGGAGACGGTGGCACCGACGAACAGGGACGCGAAGTAGACCTGGAACCCGATCAGTCCGAGCGCGGTGCCCCGGTCCCCGTACCGGCGCCCGTAGACGGCGCAGAAGATCAACGCGACGAAGAACAGGTCGCCGGCCACCACATGGGAGCGCAGCAGCGCGGCGAGGGTGACGGCGGCCAGCGCCACCGGCAGGCCCAGCGCGAGGGTGACGGCCTGCCGGGCACGCTGCTTCTCCCGGATGGCGAAGGTGGCGACCATGGCCGCGATCGCCCCCGCCACCAGATGGGACACCTCGGCCCGCAGCAGGCCGAGCACGGCCAGCGTGAGCGCGATGGCGCCCACCGTCCGCAGCCCGGCCGCCAGCCGCAGCAGTCCGGGATCGGACGCGGCCACCAGATCCCGCAGCCGCGCCCGCCCCGGACGACGCACCTCTCGCACCCCCGGCGTACTACTCCTGACGATCCGTCCCCTCGACATGCGCCTGGACCTGCTCCGGCGTCAGATACGAGTTGGTGTACTCGAAGTCGTGGAGCTTGGCGGCCTTGCGGGCCTGGAACCCGGTGCGCACGAAATCGTCACCGGCCAGCGCGTTGAGCGTCCAGTTGGTCGCGACCCGCACCTTGGCGACATTGGTGCGCAGCGCCGCCCAGTGGTAACCGCGGGCCGCGGCCTGGGCGGGCAGACCGCGCAGTTCGATGCCGAGCGGCTTGGACACGGCGTCCTTGCCGCCGAGGTCGACGACGAGACCGAGGTCCTTGTGGCTGTACGGCGTCGTCGACTGCCCCCGCAGGGTGGCGATGACGTTGTCGGCGACGTGCTTGCCCTGGCGCATCGCGTGCTGGGCCGTGGGCGGGCACACCGCGCCCTCCTCACCCTTGGCCTCGTCGGGCACCGCGGCGGAGTCACCGAGCGCGAACACGCCGTCGTGACCCGGCAGGTTCATGTCCGCGGTGACCGCGAGCCTCCCGCGGACCGTCTCCGCGCCGAGCGTCGCGATGAGCGGGCTCGCGACCACACCGGCGGTCCAGATCAGGGTGCGGGTGGGGACCACCCGGCCGTCGGTGAAGGTGACCTCCTCGGGACCCGCCTTGGCGATGGACGTGCCCAGCGAGATCTCGATACCGCGTTTGGTGAGGATCTGCTGCGCGGTGCTGCCCAGCTTGTCGCCCAGCTCGGGCATCAGCTTGGGCGCGATGTCGATCAGATGCCACTTGATGAGCCCCGGATCGATGCGCGGATAACGCCTGACGGCCGCGTGCGTGAGCTTCTGGAGGCACGCCGCGGTCTCGGTGCCCGCGTAGCCGCCGCCCACGACCACGAACTGCAACCGCGAGGCACGTTCGGCCTCGTCATGGCTGGCGTCGGCGAGGTCGAGCTGCGCGATGACATGGTCACGGACGTACGCGGCCTCGGCGAGGGTCTTCATACCGAACGCGTTGTCGGTGAGGCCGGGGATGTCGAAGGTACGGGTGACGCTGCCGGGGGCCAGCACGATGTAGTCGTACGGCACGTCGACGATCTCGTCGGTGATGGTGCGGACGACGCAGACCTTGGACTTGAGGTCCACGCCGATGGCACCGCCCGGGATGATCCGGGTGCGGTACTTCTTGCTGCGGCGCAGCGAGACGGCGATCGACTGGGGCGTCAGCACCCCGGAGGCGACCTGGGGGAGCAGCGGAAGGTAGAGCTGGTAGGCGAACGGCGTCACCAGCGTGACGTCGGCCTCGTCGAGGGCGAGCCTGCGTTCCAGCCGGCGAACGCACTCCACGCCGGCGAAGCCTGCGCCAACCACCAGGATCCTGGGTCGTGTCACGGTCTTTCTTCCCTTCTGCGGCTCCGGCGGTCCGAGTCGGACGCCGTTCGCCTGCCCTGGATCTCCGCTTCGCAACATCGATCCCACCGTGCCTCATGCCGTTCCGCCAGCCGGGTGCGGCAGGCAGACGAACGCGTCGTGCACCACCATGCCCGTCACGGTGCTCCCGCGCACCGGCTGAGAGCGAATGTCGTGTGTCTCACCAGGGCAGAAACACGTGCACGTCCTTGCCGTTGCCCTCCGTCACCACACTCACCTGGTCGCACAGGGCATGGATCAGATGCCAGCCGACACCGCCACCGCCGCTGCTCGGGTGAAAGGAACGCGGGGCCGGTGGGGCGGGACTCGTGTCGTGCACGGTCACATGGACGCCGTCGAAGGTACGGCGCATGGACAGGTCGAAAGGTCCCGGGGCGTACTGGACGGCGTTGGCGGCCAGCTCCGTGACGACGAGCAGGATGTCGTCCCAGTGCTCGGGCGTCGCGGGCGGCGAGGCCTGCGCGAGCGCGTACAGGAACTCGTCCGCGGCGATCCGCGCGGCTGAGACGCTCTGCGGCTCACCGGCGAAGCTCGTGGTGAGACTCGGGATCTCCACGGAGGCCAATGGTGCTTCCTGCCTGGTTCGCGTGCCGGTCCTGTACGGCGGCCCTGAGGGCGCCACTCCTGCGGGTTCCCGGGGGCGCTGAGGTCAATCGGACTCCCGGGACCCGGATTCGGGTCACCGGAACACGTTGTCCGAGTCGTCCCAGCCCGTGAGCTCCTCCCGCGCCCACTCCCGGGAGCCGCGGGAGCGCGCCTGGTACATCGCGTCGATCTCGAACGCGTAGTGCTCGACGATCGCGTCCCGGCGCAGCTTCATCGAGGGCGTCAGCAGTGCGCTGGTGTGGTCGAACGGATGCGGCAGGACCCGGAACACCCGGATGGACTCCGAACGGGACACGGTGCTGTTCGCCGCGGCCACCGCGCGCCCGATCTCCTCCCGCAGCGTGTTCTCCTCGCGCGCCTCCCGGCTCGGTGAGTCACCCGGCATCGCGAGCCCGCCGCGCCAGTGGGCCAGGAACTCCGGGTCCAGGGTGAGCAGCGCGCCCACACAGGGCCGGTTGTCGCCCACGAGGACCGCCTGGTGGATGAGCGGATGCATACGCAGCCGCTGCTCCAGGAAGGCCGGGGCCACGCTCTTGCCGCCGCTGGTGATGATGACGTCCTTCTTGCGGCCGGTGATCATGAGATAGCCCTCGTGGTCCAGCTGCCCGAGGTCCCCCGTGGCCAGCCAACCGCTGCCCAGCGCGGTCCGGGTGGCGGAGTCGTCGTTGACGTACCCCTGGAACACCGATGGTCCACGCACGAGGATCTCCCCGTCG
Organism: Streptomyces sp. S3(2020); assembly: GCF_013044505.1. Taxonomy (GTDB): domain Bacteria; phylum Actinomycetota; class Actinomycetes; order Streptomycetales; family Streptomycetaceae; genus Streptomyces. The sequence continues at coordinate 44,114 of NZ_JABERD010000011.1, forward strand.
TCCGCCACCCAGATGTCCGTGCCCGGAAGGGCCTGGCCCACGGTGCCGGACTTCTCCCGGCCCACCGGCTGTGCCGTGATGCCGCCGCTCGTCTCGGTGAGCCCGTAGGCGTCGTTCACGTAGAGGCCGATGCCCTCGTAGAACAGACAGAGTTCGCGGCCCAGGGGCGAACCGCCCGAGGCCGCGCGCATCACCCGGCCGCCCAGTGCGGCCCGCAGCCTGCGGTACACCGTCCTCTCGTACAGCGCGTGTTGCAGCCGCAGGTCCAGGCCGGGTCCCGGCCCCAGGCCCAGCCGATGGCGTTCGACGGCCGACGCGAAGTCCCGTGCCGTCTCCGCGGCCCGCTCGAACAGTGCGCCGCGGCCCGCCTCCTGGGCGATCCGCAGGAAGTTCTTGTAGATCTTCTCGAACAGCGACGGCACGCCGCAGAAATACGTGGGGCGGAACGACCGCAGGGACGCCGACAGCGTCTGCGCGCTCAGGTCGGGCTCGTGCCCCATCAGCAGACCGCCGCGGATGCACAGGGACTGCACCAGCATGCCGTACACATGGGAGAACGGCAGGAACACGAGGACCGAGCCCTGGCCGCCCGGTGGCACCACGGTGTGGCCCCAGCCCTCGAAGAGCGTGTCGCAGGCGCTCGCCAGACCGCGGTGGCTCAACGCGCAGCCCAGCGGCCGGCCCGTGGTGCCGGAGGTGTACACGACGGCCGCGGTGGAGTTCGGCATCACGATGCGGCGCAGCGACTCGACCGTGGTGAGCGGGATGAACTCGCCCCGCTTCACGAGCTGTTCCAGTGACCCGTCGTCCAACTGCCAGACATGGCGCAGCCGTGGCAGCGACGCGCACACCGAGCCCACCGTCATCACGCTCTGTTCGTCCTCGACGAACACGCCGACACAGTCCGCGTCCTGAAGGATCCAGGCGACCTGATCGCGCGACGACGTCGGATAGATCGGCACGACCTCGGCGCCGACGGCCCACAGCGCATGGCTGATCACCGTCCACTCGTAACGGGTGCGCGCCATGATCGCGACCCGGTGGCCGGGCGAGATCCCGGAGGCGACCAGGCCCTTGGCGAGGTCGACGACCTCGTCCCGCACCTCCACGGCGGTCACCTCCTCCCACACGCTGGAGGCGGGGTCGGGGCGGCGCGCGAGCATCGGCTGGGTGGGGTTCCGGGCCGCCGTCTCGAAGACGCTGTCGGCGAGTCCACCGGTCAGCGGCGAGACGGACGGGGGAGCGAGGGCGACGTCGCGCATGCGCTGCTCCTGATGTGTACGGGGTGTGACTCCACCGATGAGAACTGTTATCGGCGGTGCCCGAATCTAGCCCAGGTCAGCGCGTTCGACGAAGGGATTCGACAACTAGCTCCGAGTTGATGATCTCGAAGAGGTCTCGGCACCCGCCGCGTGTCGAAGGGGATCGTCCCGTCGTCGAGGATCACACAGGCGACAGCCACACGGTCGCCAGCGGCGGCAGGGTGAGCCGTACGACGCCGTCCTCCGGCTTCACCGGGTCGGGACAGGTGACGGCACCGCCGCCGTAGCGTTCCGCGTCGGTGTTGAGGACCTCCTGCCAGGCGGGGACGTCCCCCGGGATGGCGAGGCGGTAGTCGTGGCGGACGACGGGGGAGAAGTTGGAGACGGCGAGAAGGGGGGTTCCGTGGGCGTCGAAGCGGAGGAAGGCGAAGACGTTGTCGTCGGCCGCGTCTCCCACGATCCACCGGAAGCCGTCCGGAGTCGTGTCCCGCTGCCACAGGGCGGGCGTCGCCCGGTAGACGGTGTTGAGGTCACGGACCAGATCCTGTACCCCGCGGTGGTCGGCCTCGGCGCCGTAGCCGGGGTCGAGGAGCCACCAGTCCGGGCCGTCGGCCTCCGACCACTCCGCTCCCTGGGCGAATTCCTGGCCCATGAAGAGGAGTTGTTTGCCGGGGTGGGCCCACATGAAGGCGAGGTAGGCGCGGTGGGTGGCGCGTTGTTGCCACCAGTCGCCGGGCATCTTGGAGACGAGTGAGCGTTTGCCGTGGACGACTTCGTCGTGGGAGATGGGCAGGACGTAGTTCTCGCTGTAGGCGTAGACCATGGAGAAGGTCATCTCGTGGTGGTGGTACTTGCGGTGGACCGGCTCGTGCTGGACGTAGCCCAGGGAGTCGTGCATCCAGCCCATGTTCCACTTCAGGCCGAACCCCAGACCGCCGCTCTCCGTCGGCCGCGTCACCCCGCCCCACGCGGTGGACTCCTCGGCGATCGTCATGACCCCCGGCACCCGCCGGTACACGGTGGCGTTCATCTCCTGGAGGAACGCCATCGCGTCGAGATCCTCACGCCCGCCGAACACATTGGGCGTCCACTGACCGGAGTCCCGTGAGTAGTCGAGGTAGAGCATCGAGGCGACCGCGTCCACCCGCAGCCCGTCGATGTGGAACTCCTCGCACCAGTAGACGGCGTTGGCGACCAGGAAGTTGCGCACCTCGACCCGCCCGAAGTCGAACTCGTACGTCCCCCAGTCCGGATGCTCGGCCCGCCGCCAGTCTCCCGGCTCGTACAGCGGCTCCCCGTCGAACCGCCCCAACGCCCAGTCGTCCTTGGGGAAATGAGCCGGAACCCAGTCCATGATCACGCCGAGGCCGGCCCGGTGCAGGGCGTCCACCAGATACCGGAAGTCGTCCGGCGAGCCCAGCCGCGAGGTCGGCGCGTAGAACCCGGTGACCTGGTAGCCCCAGGAGCCGCCGAAGGGATGCTCGGCGACCGGCATCAGCTCGACATGGGTGAACCCGAGGTCCTTGACGTACGCCGGGAGTTCCTCGGCGAGTTGACGGTACGTCAGTCCCCGCCGCCAGGACGGCAGATGGACCTCGTACACCGAGAACGGAGCCTCGTGCACCGGCACGTCCCCGCGCCGCTCCAGCCACTCCTGGTCGCCCCACTCGTAGCGGGAGGCCGTCACCACGGACGCCGTCGCGGGCGGTACCTCGGTACCGCGAGCCATCGGGTCGGCCTTGAGGAAGCGGTCACCGGCGCGCGACGTGATCTCGAACTTGTACCGGGTGCCCTCGCCGATGCCCGGCAGGAACAGCTCCCACACCCCGGACGCGCCGAGGGAGCGCATCGGGAACGCCGTCCCGTCCCAGCAGGTGAACTCCCCGGCGACCCGCACGCCTTGCGCGTTGGGCGCCCACACCGTGAAACGGGTGCCGGTCACACCCTGATGGGTCATGGGCTCGGCGCCGAGCGCCTTCCACAGCTCCTCGTGCCGACCCTCGCGGATGAGATGCAGATCGACATCGCCGAGGGCGGGCAGGAAGCGGTACGGGTCGTGCACCTCCTGCTCGCCGTCGTCCTCGTAGGACACCAGCAGCGTGTACGGGGGAACCGCCTCCAGCGGGAGTACGCCGGCGAAGAGGCCGTCGCCCTCGGACGAGAGCCTGCTGCGCTCACCGTCGACGACCACGTCCACGGCACGGGCGAAGGGCCGCAGCGCCCGGAAGGCGATCCCGCCCGGCACCGGGTGGGCGCCGAGCAGGGAGTGCGGGTCGTGATGGGCGCCCGACAGCAGCCGCGTGCGGTCGACGGGGTCCAGGGCGGGCGCGCCACGGCAGGGGAGCGGGCCGCCGGCCTCGGGGGGTGAGGTGTCGCGCAGTGCCATGACCTCAGGCTCCTCTCACGGCGAGACGCTCGATCGCCGCCATCGGCACGGGCAGCCAGTCGGGCCGGTGCCGGGCCTCGTACAGGACTTCGTACACGGCGCGGTCCGTCTCGTAGGCGCGCAGCAGACCGTGCTTCTTGCGCGGGTCCCACCCGGCCAGCGAGGCGTACCCCGCGCAGTAGGCCTCACGGCAGCGGCGCGCCCACTCCGGACGCCAGGGGCGGCGCTGGCGGGCCGCGTAGTCGAAGGAACGCAGCATGCCGGCGATGTCCCGCACGGGGGAGTGGGTACTGCGGCGCTCGGCGAGGGGGCGGGACGGCTCCCCCTCGAAGTCGATCACGAACCACTCGCGGCCGGCCCGCAGCACCTGCCCCAGATGCAGATCACCGTGGATGCGCTGGGCGGGCGGACCGGGATCGCAGGTGGTGAGGGCGTCGAACGCGGTCCGCAGCGCGGGGACGTACGGCTGGAGCGCCGGTACGCAGTGCGCGGCGGCGGCGAGCCGCTCGGTCATCGCGGTCGCCGTCCGGCCGTTCTCGGCGTGTGCCCGGGAGGGGAAGGCCGCGGCCAGCGCTAGGTGCACCTCCGCCGTGGCATGCCCCAACTCGTGGGCCTGGGCCGTGAAGTCGTCACCGGAGGCGAGCGCCTGGAGAGCCAGCGTCCAGCCGTCGGACGCGGCGGGCAGGAAGGGCTGGAGCACCCCGAGCGTCGCCTCCTGGGGATGCGTCGTGCGGAACCAGGCGACCGGTGCGGGCACCCGACGGCACCCCTCGCCGGCCAGCGCGCCCGGCACCTCCAGGTCGGGGTTGACACCGGGCTGGACACGCCGGAAGACCTTGAGGATGAACGAGTCCCCGTACACCAGCGAGGAGTTGGACTGCTCGGCGTCCAGCATCCGCGGCGCGAGTCCCGCGGGTACGGACACGGACGGGTCGGCCTCGAAACACAGGGGACCCGCCGCACCGGGCCGCCGCAGCCGCTCCAGGAGCAGCTGCGCGACCCGCGGGTCCTGGAGCGCGTCGTAGACCGTCAGCCCGGCCAGTGGCCCTGCCTCCGCCCGCCCGATGAGGGCGCGGCCGAGGCGCGGCGACAGATGCTTGCGTACGCCGAGCAGCAGCTGGTAGCAGTCGCCGGCCGTGGCGGTGCCGCCGCCGGGGGCGGGGACGGCCGCGTGTCCGGTCTGCACCAGCAGATGCAGACAGCCCGGGAAAAGCTCCGTCATGGACAGCAGCGAGAGGTCCGTGACGGGCCGGTCCTTGCCCGCGAACCAGCGCTGGCGGGGCAGCCACTCGCGCAGCAGCCCGGCGAGCGAGGCCATGGGCCCGGGAGCGGTCGTACTGCCCGGGTGGGGGAATGCGGTCTTCGGCATGGTGACGCCTCCTTTCACCGGCGGTCGCTCAAGGCCGGCGGCCGATGCGGGATGCGACTCGGGAGAGCCGGAACCAGTAGAAGCCGTGCCCGGCCAGCGTCAGCAGGTACGGCAGTTCACCGATGGCGGGGAAACGGACCCCGCCGATGAGTTCCACGGGGTGGCGTCCGTCGAAAGCGCGGAGATCGAGTTCGGTGGGCTGGGCGAAGCGGGAGAAGTTGTGGACGCACAGGACGAGGTCGTCCTCGTATTCGCGCAGGAAGGCGATGACGGCGGGGTTGGAGGAGGGGAGCTCGGTGTAGGAGCCGAGGCCGAAGGCGGGGTTCTGTTTGCGGATCTCGATCATGCGGCGGGTCCAGTGCAGCAGCGAGGAGGGCGAGGACATCGACGCCTCGACGTTGGTGACCTGGTAGCCGTGGACGGGGTCCATGATGGTGGGCAGGTAGAGCCGTCCGGGGTCACAGGAGGAAAAACCCGCGTTGCGGTCGGGTGTCCACTGCATCGGGGTGCGCACGGCGTCGCGGTCGCCGAGCCAGATGTTGTCGCCCATGCCGATCTCGTCGCCGTAGTAGAGGATCGGTGAGCCGGGCAGGGAGAGCAGGAGTGCGGTGAAGAGTTCGATCTGGTTGCGGTCGTTGTCGAGGAGGGTGGCGAGGCGGCGGCGGATGCCGATGTTGGCGCGCATGCGGGGGTCTTTGGCGTATTCGGCCCACATGTAGTCGCGTTCCTCGTCGGTGACCATCTCCAGGGTGAGTTCGTCGTGGTTGCGCAGGAAGATGCCCCATTGGCAGCTGGAGGGGATCGCGGGGGTCTTGGCGAGGATCTCCGAGACGGGGTAGCGCGATTCGCGGCGCACGGCCATGAAGATGCGGGGCATGACGGGGAAGTGGAAGGCCATGTGGCATTCGTCGCCGCCGGACTGGTAGTCGCCGAAGTAGTCGACGACGTCCTCGGGCCACTGGTTGGCCTCCGCCAGCAACACCGTGTCCGGGTACATCAGATCGATCTCGCGGCGCACCCGCTTGAGGAAGTTGTGGCTGGCGGGGAGGTTCTCGCAGTTCGTGCCCTCGGCCGCGTACAGATAGGGGACGGCGTCGAGGCGGAAGCCGTCGATACCCAGGTCCAGCCAGAAGCGAAGGGCGGCCAGGATCTCCTCCTGGACCGCCGGGTTCTCGTAGTTGAGGTCCGGCTGGTGGGAGAAGAAGCGGTGCCAGTAGTACTGCTTGCGGACCGGGTCGAAGGTCCAGTTGGAGGCCTCGGTGTCGACGAAGATGATGCGGGCGTCGGGGTACTGCTTGTCGTCGTCGGCCCACATGTAGTAGTCGCCGTAGGGGCCGTCGGGGTCTTTGCGGGACTCCTGGAACCACGGGTGCTGGTCGCTGGTGTGGTTCATGACGAAGTCGATGATGACGCGCATGCCGCGCTGGTGGGCGGCGTCGACGAACTCCACGAAGTCGGCGAGGTCGCCGAACTCGGGCAGGACGGCGGTGTAGTCGGAGACGTCGTAACCGCCGTCCCTGAGCGGTGACTTGAAGAAGGGCGGCAGCCAGAGGCAGTCGACGCCCAGCCATTGCAGGTAGTCGAGTTTGGCGGTGAGGCCCTTGAGGTCGCCGACGCCGTCGCCGTTGCTGTCCTGGAAGGAACGGACCAGCACCTCGTAGAAGACGGCGCGCTTGAACCAGTCGGGGTCCCGGTCCTTCGCGGGAGTGTCCTCGAAGGTGTCCTGGACGGGCTCGTTGACAGTCATGACGCTCTTGACCCTCCGGTCTCGGATGCCGATGGCTGGACATGGAGCACGTGCGCGGGCGCCCGACCGGGTTCGAGGCGTACATAGTTGGTCCGGCCCCAGTGGTAGGTCTCACCCGTCAGTTCGTCGTGCACGGACACGGATGGGTTCCCGTCCAGGCCGAGTTGCGGCATGTCCAACGAGACCGTCGCCTCCTGGGTGTGATGAGGGTCGAGGTTGACGACCACCAGAACCGTGTCCGGGCCGGTGCGCTTGCTGTACGCGATCACCGCGTCGTTGTCGGTGTGGTGGAAGTGGATGTTCCTGAGCCGCCGCAGGGCGGGGTGGCCCCGACGGACCGCGTTCAACCGGGTGATCAGGGGGGCGATGGTGTCGGGGGTGTCCCAGTCGCGGGGGCGCAGCTGGTACTTCTCCGAGTCGAGGTATTCCTCGCTGCCCTCGCGCAGCGGGGTGTTCTCGCACAGTTCGTAGCCGCTGTAGATGCCCCAGGTGGGCGAGAGGGTGGCGGCCAGGACCGCGCGGACCTCGAAGGCGGGCCGGCCGCCCTGTTGGAGGTAGGCGTGCAGGATGTCGGGGGTGTTGGCGAAGAAGTTGGGCCGCATGGAGGCGGCCGCCTCACCGGACAGCTCGCCCAGATAGGCGGTGAGTTCCTCCTTGGTGTTGCGCCAGGTGAAGTAGGTGTAGGACTGCTGGAAGCCGATCTCGCCCAGGGTGCGCATCATCGCCGGCCGGGTGAACGCCTCGGCCAGGAAGATCACATCCGGGCCGCCGGCGTTGACCTCCGCGATCACCCGCTGCCAGAACAGGACCGGCTTGGTGTGCGGATTGTCGACCCGGAAGATCCGCACACCGTGCTCCATCCAGAACCTGAGCACCCGCACCGTCTCCGCGACCAGACCCTCCAGATCCGCGTCGAAGGCGATCGGGTAGATGTCCTGGTACTTCTTCGGCGGATTCTCCGCATAGGCGATCGTGCCGTCCGCACGGTGATGGAACCACTCCGGATGCTTCTGCACCCACGGGTGGTCGGGGGAGCACTGCAACGCGAAGTCCAGCGCGATCTCCAGACCGTGCGAGGCGGCCTGCCCCACGAACCAGTCGAAGTCCTCGATCGTCCCCAGATCCGGGTGCACCGCGTCGTGCCCGCCCTCCGGCGAACCGATCGCCCACGGCACCCCCACATCCTGCGCGGTCGCCGACAGCGTGTTGTTCGGGCCCTTGCGAAACGTCGTCCCGATCGGATGCACCGGCGGCAGATACACCACGTCGAAACCCATCGCCGCGATCGCCCCCAACCGCCGCGCCGCCGTACGGAACGTGCCGTGCGGACACTCCGGCGTGCCCTCCGAACGCGGAAAGAACTCGTACCAGGACCCGTACAACGCCCGCTCCCGCTCCACCAGCAGCGGCAACACCTCCGACACCGTCACCAACTCCCGCAACGGATACCGCGCCAACACCGCGTCCACCTCCGGCGCCAACGCCCCCGCCAACCGCGCCGAGACCGGCAGCGCATCCTCGCGCAACGACTCCGCGGCGGCCAGCACCACCCCGCGCCCCCGTTCCTCCGGCACCCCGGCCGCCGCGCGGAGGTAGAGGTCGGCGCCCTCCTCCAGGACCAGGCCGACGTCGATGCCGGCCGGGATCTTGATGCCGGCGTGGCGGCGCCAGGTGGCGACCGGGTCGCTCCAGGCCTCCACGTGATAACTCCAGCGGCCCAGGGCGTCGGGCGTGACGTCGGCGCCCCAGCGGTCGGTGCCGGGAGCCAGCTCACGCATCGGCGTCCAGGGACCCCGGCGCCCTTCGGGGTCGGTGAGCACGACGTCGGCGGCGACCGCGTCATGCCCCTCGCGGAACACCGTGGCGGTCACCTGGAACGTTTCCCCGACGACGGCCTTGGCCGGGCTCCTGCCGCCGTCGACGGCCGGACGGACATCCCGGATCGGGATACGGCCGATGGTGTCGCTCGCCCTCACGCTCGCCCTCGCGTTCGCACTCGCGTCCGCACTCATGGGTCTCACCTCCGCCGTGCTCGAGGCCGGGCCCGTGGCCCGGCCGGGGGTCGAAGCTGCGCCGGAAGGGGATCTACCTTCCCGCGGGGGTGCGCAGGAGTGTCACCGGCGGGCCCCGCCTGGCCGAGGCGGTCTCGCACAGGCGCTCGTCCTGCTCGCGGAGATAGGTGAGGAGGTTCGTCCGCAGATAGCGTTCCGCGGCGTCCGCGGCCTCCCGCGCACAGCGTTTTCCCATGAGTACGCAGAGGGTGTAGCCCGAGTCCTCGAAGGTGGCCCGCGCCCCGCGGTCGGCGGGGGAGGCCAGCATCACGCGCTCCCAGGCGCGGTAACGCCGCAGTTGCCGGGCGACTTCGGCCTTGGCCGGTAGCAGCATGGCGCCGTTCACCTTCCATGAGGGTTTCACTCATGGTGCACGGGTGGCGACGCAGCGTCTTGTTGGTTCTTCAACCACCTCGCCGGTCGCTCGTGTTGCACGAATGGCGTAGCACTCCCACAGTTGAGGTGACTCAGAAGCGATCACTGCTCACGCTGTGCGTTCGGGGCTCGTCCCACCGGGGCGAGGAGGAGCGGGAGCCTCGCCGGTGAGGAGCCAACGACGATGAAGACCGCAGTGCCCCGCTACTACCACCTCGATGTGGACGTCACCCCGGAACGGGTCGGCCAGGTCAGCCGCATTCTGGCCGCCCACCTCCGGTACTGGGACCTCGACAACCTGGTCGAGCCCGTCTGCCGCGGTGCCGAGCTGCTGCTGAAGGCCATCGACGAGCACGCGACCGACAAGTTCACCTCGATCGAGATGTGGTGGAACGGTCAGCACCTCATCACGGCCGTCGGCGACAACGACCGCGATCTGCGCCCGGACCAGGATCTGCGCGGCTGCCTGGAGCACCTCGCGGCGATGAGCGACGGCTGGGGGTGCTGTGCCACGGACACCGGCAGCAAGGTCATCTGGTTCTCGCAGCGTGCCCGGTCCGGCGAACGCGTCCCGCTGGTGCCGACGGCGCCCGTGCCGGGTGTCCGCGAGGTGCTTCAGGTGCCTCGCGAGGAACCGGTCGTGGGCGTCCTGGAGGATGCCCGGTGACCGCAGCGCGCCGTCGCAACGCAGGGGTGCCCGTGTGGAGCGGGCACCCCTACCCGTTGGGTGCCGCCTTCGACGGTCGCGGCACCAACTTCGCGCTGTTCAGCGAGGTCGCCGAATGTGTCGAACTCGTCCTGGTGGAGGACGACGGCAGCCATCACAGCGTCCCCCTCGCCGAGGTCGACGGCTTCGTCTGGCACTGCTACCTGCCCGGGATCGGGCCCGGACAGCGCTACGGCTACCGGGTGCACGGACCCTGGCACCCCGAGCTCGGCCACCGCTGCAACCCCGCGAAACTGCTGCTCGATCCGTACAGCCGGGCGGTGGACGGGCAGGTGGACGATCACCCCGCGCTCCACGACCCGGCCGCCGACAGCGCCGGACACACCATGCTCGGTGTGGTCACCGACCCGTTCTTCGACTGGGGCGAGGACCGTCCGCCCCGGCGGCCCTACGCCGACACCGTCATCTACGAGGCCCACGTGCGCGGCCTGACCCGCACCCACCCCGACGTCCCGGCCGAACTCCGCGGCACCTACGCCGGGTTGGCGCACCCCGCGGTCGTCGGGCATCTGACGTCCCTGGGGGTGACGGCGATCGAGCTGATGCCGGTGCACCAGTTCGTCCAGGACGGGGTGCTGCGGGGCCGTGGCCTGTCCAACTACTGGGGCTACAACACGATCGGCTTCTTCGCCCCGCACAACGCCTACGCCGCCCGCGGCACCCGCGGTCAGCAGGTCAACGAGTTCAAGTCGATGGTGCGGGCACTGCACGCGGCCGGCCTCGAAGTGATCCTGGACGTCGTCTACAACCACACCGCCGAAGGCAACGAGAAGGGGCCGACGCTCTCCTTCCGGGGCATCGACAACGCCTCCTACTACCGTCTGGTGGACGGCGACTGGGGGCACTACTACGACACCACCGGCACCGGGAACAGCCTGCTGATGCGGCACCCCTACGTGCTCCAGCTGATCATGGACTCGCTGCGCTACTGGGTCACCGAGATGCATGTCGACGGCTTCCGCTTCGACCTCGCGGCGACCCTGGCCCGGCAGTTCCACGAGGTGGACCGGCTCTCGGCGTTCTTCGACCTGATCCAGCAGGACCCGGTGATCAGCCGCGTCAAGCTGATCGCGGAACCGTGGGACGTGGGCGAGGGCGGCTACCAGGTGGGCAACTTCCCGCCCCTGTGGTCGGAGTGGAACGGCAAGTACCGGGACACCGTGCGGGACTTCTGGCGCGGCGGCGAGCACACGCTCGGTGCCTTCGCCTCCCGGCTGACCGGCTCCTCCGACCTCTACCAGCACAGCCGGCGCCGACCGCGGGCCAGCGTGAACTTCGTGACCGCGCACGACGGTTTCACCCTGCGCGACCTCGTCTCGTACAACGACAAGCACAACGAGGCCAACGGCGAGGGCAACCGGGACGGCGAGAGCGACAACCGGTCCTGGAACTGCGGGGCGGAGGGCGAGACCGAGGACGCGGCCGTACTGGAGCTGCGCGCCCGCCAGCAACGCAACTTCCTGGCCACGCTGCTGCTCTCGCAGGGCATCCCCATGCTCTGCCACGGCGACGAACTCGGCCGCACCCAGCGCGGCAACAACAACGCCTACTGCCAGGACAACGACGTCTCCTGGATCGACTGGCGGCTGACCGGCCGGCAGCGCGACCTCGCCGACTTCACGCGGTACATGATCGGACTGCGCGCCGCCCACCCCGTACTGCGCCGCCGGCGCTTCTTCCGCGGAGAGACCGTGACGCACGCGGGGCAGCCGCTGCCCGACCTCGTGTGGTTCGCGCCGGACGCGCGCGAGATGACCGACGGGGACTGGCTGCGCTCCGACGCGCACTCGGTCGGCGTCTTCCTCAACGGTGACGCCATCGCCGAACCGGACCCCTGCGGCCGACCCGTGCGGGACGACTCCTTCCTGCTCCTGCTCAACGGCTACTGGGAGCCGGTCGCCTTCCGGCTGCCGGATCCGGCGTACGGCGAGCGCTGGACGACCCTGGTCGACACCGCGGAGCCCAAGGGCGCCCCCGACGAGACGGAGCACAAGGCGGACTCGACTCTGACGGTCGAGCCCCGCAGCCTGGTCCTGCTGTCCCGGCCCTCGGTGACGACACTCCCGCTCAGCGCAGGCGGCGTGCCGTCACCGTGAACCGAGCGCCGTCGGGATCGCGCAGCACGGCCTCGTCGTCGCCCTTCGACAGCACACCGCCCCCGTGCCGCTCCGCGGCCCGGGCGCAGGCGCCGGGGTCCGGGACGGCGAAGTGCACCTGCCAGTGCGGCCGAAGAGCGGGGTCGGGCGCCGCGTCCAGCGCCCCCGACCCGATCCGGGCCACGACGTCGCCCTCGCTGCGCAGCACGACCTCGCCGCCCTCGTAGCGGACCTCGCAGCAGTCGGGGCGGTCCGAGGCCCAGTCGAGGATCTCGCCGTAGAAGATGGCGGCGTCGAAGGCGTCCCGCGTGTGCAGTCTGATGAAGGTCGGGGCCGCGCGGCGCCAGTTCCCCCAGTCGGCGAAGAGCTCCCCCTCCCAGATCCCGAAGGCCGCCCCGTCCCGGTCGGCCAGCAGCGCCGCCCGCCCGGGCGGGAAGGAGAGCGGTCCGACGGCGGCCGTGCCGCCCCGCTCCCGCACCCGGGCCACGACCTCGTCCGCGCTGCGCACGGCGAAGTACGGGGTCCACGCCACCGCCGTCCGCCACATCGCGGCGACCGCGGCGATCCCGGCCACCGGCGTGTCGTCCACCACGGCCACCCGGAACCGGTCGCCGAGCTGGGCCGAGCGCCATCGCCAGCCGAGGACCGCGGTGTAGAACGCCTCGGCGGCCTCCTGGTCCCGGGTGGTCAGGCTCACCCAGCAGGGGGCGCCGAACACGGCGTGCGTGGAGACGACGTCCGTCGTGCCACCGGGTCGTCTGGTGTCGTGGTTCATGGCAGTTCCGCGTCCTGGTCTCGCCGGCCGGCAGCCACCGGTCTCCTCACAGTGTCCAACCGGAACCGCACCGGGCGCCTGTCGAGTACCCGGCGGACGTGGCCGAAACCCGTGGTGGCCCTCGTTTTCGTACGTCATTGCTTGACTGTTCGTTGGGTCTATTACCTCTGCTACAGAGGTAATCTCGATCGCGTGGAACAGGAACAGGAGACCTTCCCCGAAGAGCTCGCCGACGCGCTCGTCGGTGTCCAGCGGCTGATCCGGCGCCGGTTGCGCCGCGAGATGCCCGCACCGCGGTTGCGCGGCGCCGAGGTGGAACTGCTGCGGCTGGTCGTGGACCGGCCCGGGATCGGCATCTCGGACGCCGCCAAGGAGCTGTATCTGGCGAGCAACTCGGTGTCGACGCTCGTCAACCAGCTGGCCCGGCAGGGCTATCTGGTCCGCGAGACCGACCCGGCAGACCGGCGGGCCGCCCGTCTGATGCCGACCCCCGCGGCCGGGGCGCGGCTCGGCGAATGGCGCACACGCCGCGCCGACCTCGTACGACACCAGGTGGCCCGGCTCGACGAGGCCGACCTGGAAACCCTTGCGGCGGCGATCCCGGCCCTGCGCCGCCTGGCCGACAACCTGGGGGAGGAACCGTGACACAGGACGCCGTCACCTGCACCGGACTCGTGTACGCCTTCGGTGACACCAACGCCGTCGACGGGCTCGACCTCACCGTGGCCGACGGCGAGGTCTTCGGACTGCTCGGCCCCAACGGCGCCGGGAAGACCACGGCGATCCGCTGCATGACCACCCTCCTGCCGGTACCCGCGGGCATGGTCCGCGTCTTCGGGCACGACACCGCCGGGGACCGCATGGCGGTGCGGCGGCTCCTCGGCTACGTGCCGCAGCAGCTGTCCGCCGACCAGAGCCTGACCGGACGCGAGAACGTCGCCCTGTTCGCCCGGGTCTTCGACGTGTCCCGCCACGAGCGCGCCGCCCGCGTCGCCCAGGCCCTCGACGCCGTCGACCTCACCGACGCCGCCGACCGGCTCGCCAAGACCTACTCCGGCGGCATGGTCCGCCGCCTCGAACTCGCCCAGGCCCTGGTCAGCGCGCCCCGGCTGCTGATCCTCGACGAGCCGACCATCGGCCTCGACCCGATCGCCCGGACCGGTGTGTGGGAGCACATCAACGCCGTCCGCGCGGCCACCGGCATGACCGTGCTGGTCACCACCCACTACATGGACGAGGCCGACCAGTACTGCGACCGGGTCGCCCTCATGCACCGCGGCCGCGTCCGCGCCCTCGGCACCCCCACCGAGCTGAGGCAGAGGCTCGCCGTACAACGCAACACGCAGGCCCTGCCCACGCTGGAGGACGTCTTCCGCGACCTCGCCGGCAGCGGACTCGACGACCAGTCAGGAGACTTCCGCGATGTCCGAAGCACCCGCCGCACCGCAGGCCGTGTCGGCTGACCGCATCGGTCTGCTGCTGAAGCCGCCACAGCCCCGCGCGGGCTGGCGGCTGCTCCCCGCCAGGGTCGGGGCCATGTGCGCCGTCGAACTCCAGAAGCTGCGCCACGACCGCACCGAGCTCTACACCCGGGCCGTCCAACCCGCCCTGTGGCTGCTGATCTTCGGCCAGACCTTCACCCGGATCAAGGCGATCCCCACCGGTGGCATCCCCTACATCGACTATCTGGCACCCGGCATCATCGCCCAGTCCGCGATGTTCATCGCCATCTTCTACGGCATCCAGATCATCTGGGAACGGGACGCGGGCATCCTCAACAAGCTCCTCGTCACCCCGACCCCGCGCTCGGCACTGATCACCGGGAAGGCGTTCGCGGCCGGAGTGAAGTCGCTGGTCCAGGCCGTCGTCGTGATCCTCATCGCCGCGGTGCTCGGCGTCGCCCTGACCTGGAACCCGCTGAAACTGCTCGGCGTCGCCGCGGTCGTCGTCCTCGGATCCGCCTTCTTCTCCTGCCTGTCCATGACCATCGCGGGCATCGTCCTCAGCCGCGACCGGCTGATGGGCTTCGGACAGGCCATCACCATGCCGCTGTTCTTCGGCTCCAACGCCCTCTACCCGCTGTCCGTCATGCCCGGCTGGCTCCAGGCGGTCAGCAAGGTCAACCCGCTCAGCTATCAGGTGGACGCCCTGCGCGGACTCCTCCTCGGCACGCCCGCCCATCTCGCGCTCGACTTCGCGGTGCTGTTCGTCGCCGCCGCACTGGGCATCGCCGCGGCCTCGTCGCTGCTCGGTCGTCTCGCGCGCTGATCATGCACACGGACGTGATGTGCGGCACGCCCGCCGGGCGCGGTGCGCCCCCCTGTCGGCGAGTTCTTCCTGCGCACGGCTTGATCACTGATCAAAGGGGGTGAACCCGCTGGCCACAGCGCATTCCGCTCATTTGACAGTGCACTGAGCACACAGATAGGAAGCAGCTCTCTGAGGGACAAGAGGTGGATTGTGTACGAGCCGAACGTGGTCGGGGACTGGCAGGAGTACGACGAGCTTGCCGGCCTGCGTGTCCGCGTCCACGGGCTGGAAGCCTCCGAGCCACCACGCGGCCGGGACGACGCCGCCGAGGGGCTCACGTACTTCAGCGTCCGCGTGACCGTCGAGAACCGCGGCGGCCGGCACTCCACCATCCACCTGGAGGACGGCCAGATCGACGTCCGGCTCGGTCCCGACGGCGAGAGCGCGTTCATCGACTGGCGCAACTCGCAGTTCATCGAGGGCTTCGACGTCTATCCGCTGCGCCGGGCGACCGCCGTGCTCTACGCCGCCGGCCCCGAGGCGTCCCTGAGTCTGGTCGACGTACAGATCCAGCTGCGGGTCGACGACGACTGGGCCGAGCGTCGGCTGTGGGCGGGCGGTATCGGTCTTCAGGAAGGCGCCGTGCAGGCGGCGACCGGACGGGACGGCCTGGCCCACCAGGTGAGCAACTTCCTGCGGGACCAGGCCGAGGAGGGCACCGCCTGACGGCGGTACGTCAGTGCGGGATGCCGTCGATGATCTCGCGGGCTCCCTGACGCAGCAGTGCCACCGCGACCGAGGTGCCCAGGGTGGCCGGGTCCAGCCGGCCCGCCCACTCGTGGGCGTTGAGGCGGGTCTTGCCGTCCGGGGTGAACACACAGGCCCGCAGGGACAGTTCGCCGCCGTGGTCCACGCGCGCGTACCCGGCGATCGGGCTGTTGCAGTGGCCCTGGAGCACATGCAGGAACATGCGTTCCGCGGTGGCCTCCCGGTGGGTGTCCGGATCGCCGAGCCCGCTGACCGCGTCGATCAGCTCGGTGTCGCCCTCGCGGCACTGCAGGGCGAGGATGCCCGCGCCGATCGGCGGCATCATCGTCTCGGGGGAGAGGATCTCGCTGATCACGTCCTCGCGGCCGATGCGTTCGAGGCCCGACACCGCGAGCAGCAGCGCGTCCGCCTCGCCTGCCGCCAGCTTCGCCAGCCGCCGGTTGGCGTTGCCGCGGAACGGCACGCACTCCAGCTCCGGATGGGTGGCCGCCAGTTGGGCGACCCGGCGCACCGAGGACGTCCCGATGCGAGTACCGGCCGGAAGCTCGTCCAGGGGGAGCCCGCCCGGATGGATCAGCGCGTCGCGGATGTCGTCCCGCTTGAGGAACGCGGCGAACGTCGTACCCGCCGGGAGCGGCCGGTCGGCGGGCACGTCCTTGACACAGTGCACCGCGAGGTCGGCCTGCCCGGCGAGCAGCGCGGCGTCGACCTCCTTGGTGAAGGCGCCCTTGCCCTCGACCTTCGACAGGTCGCCCATCCACTTGTCGCCGGTCGTCCTCACCGGCACGACCTCGGTGCGCACCCCGGGGTACAGCGCGGTCAACTCGGCGCGGACACGCTCCACTTGGGCGAGCGCCATGGGCGAGTCGCGGGAGACGATACGGATCAGTTCGGGCACGGACATGCGGGACACGATAGACCCTCGCGGTCGTGCGGCTGTCCAGTACCGCTCTTCACATACGCCAGTCGAAGGGGAAGAACTCCTCACCCGCCGCGCCCGCGGCATCCGGCGTGCGCACCAGGCAGCGGTGACGCAGCAGTTCACGCCGCTCCTGCGGGGACAGGCCGGGGGCGGTCCAGTCCTCGGCGTCGACGTCCTCGCGCCCGCACGCGTTGATCTCGTCACCGGACGCGGTCCTCAGGTCCACCCGGAAGTCGGTGCGCCACTGGGAGTTGTGCCCCCAGCCCTGGGACAGGTCCACGGTCGGGCGGTGCCGGCGCAGATAGGTCCAGTGCAGCGGCGAACGGTCGGCCACCCCGCGCTCCGCGTGCCGGACACCCGCCCGTACCCGCACCCCGGCCCGGGAGAACAGCAGGGACCCGAACCGCAGTCCGGGCCACACGACACCGGTGATCCGTACCGGCTCGTCCGGGTCCTCGGCCTGTTCGACCTCCACGATCTCGTGCAGGAACGGGTCGAAGGCGTCGCTCTCCTCGAACGGTGTCAGGCCCAGGCCGGTGAAGAGCCGGAGGTACTCGGCCCGCGACACGGCGGGCCAGACGCCGGCGTGCTCACCGGCAGGCTGGAAGCCGGTCAGCAGGACATCGCTGACCCGGCTCAGCGCGTACAGCTCCCACAGCAGGTCGCCGCACCGCTCGTCCGGTCCGTCGACGGCCGTCGCGGTGAGCAGTTCGACGCCCGTGGTGAGGGCCTCGCGGTAGGCGAGTCGGGCCCGTGCGAGCCAGGGTTCCACGACGGTGGGGTACGCGTTCGCGCCTTCGTGGTCGCGCAGTGCCTGGAACAGCATGCGTGCGTTGACCCAGGCCTCCTCTTCGTCCATGCGCGCACCCTAGCGACGGCCAGGAGTGGTGATCCACACGTTTATCCGGCGAGGGGAACACTCATCTCGACCGAGCGCAGTGCCGCGGCGAGCGCCGGATCGTCGCCGACGTCCAGAGCCGTGTCGGTCAGCTTGATGACGTGCTCGTCGCCGTGGGCGAGGGCACGTTCCATGACCTCTTCGGGGGTGAGCCGGCTCGGAGGTGCGTAGGCGACGGGCTCTTCGGGCGCGTACATCGCGGTGACCGCCGCGGACGCGCTCCACGCCGCGCGCAGGCTCGGTGCCCACTGCTCGCGGGGCAGTGAATCCAGGGCGCGCAGCACGGCGTTGGGCGCGGTGGCGGCGTGCACGAGCATGGTGGGTTCGCCGTGGCCGTGGGTGGCGTAGCGGTGGGTCGCGGCGCGCACGAGTTCGGTCAGCCGTGCGCGGGCCGTGTCCGGATCGGTCACCTCGTCCGCCCACGCGGGCAGCCGGTGCACGGCGGCGAGGCGCTTGCGGAACCCCAGGTGGCCCGGCTCGATCGGGGGTACGGCGTCCAGGGACTCCATGGCGGTCGGCGCGCCCGGCAGCACGGCGACGCCGGTCACCGGCTGGTGCCGGGCCGCCCAGTACCCCAGCGCGTGGGCGAGTTCGGTGGTCCGGGGCGCGTTCTCACCGGTCTCCAGGGCGCGTACGGCGTGGCCGACGCGTATCACGGTGTGGGTGGCGCCGCCGTACAGACCGGGCAGCAGGCGCGGCCACCACTCGGCGAGGACGTCCCGCCACGGGCGCTCGGCGAGGGTTCGGGAGTAGTGGTCGGTCCAGTCCGAGATCCGGCGTGGATCGCCCAGTGCCTCCTGCCAGTTGTCGGCGGTGACGGGGGCCACGCGGTCGGGGAAGTCCTCCAGCTTGTCCCGGTAGAGGTCGACCCAGTGGTGCACCGCCCCCGCCTGTCCGTGGGCGGCGAGCGCCTCGACGACCATGGGGGCGTGGTTGGACAGCCAGCCGTCGCGTTCGGGGCCGGAGGCGTGGAGGCGTTCCAGGGCTTCTTCGAGCTGTCCGCTCGTGTCGGTGTTGTCCATGAGCCGGACGTTATGCCTCGTGCACGGGTGCCGGGATCGGGCGCGGGACGGAAGCCGCGGGGTGCACGGGTCCTAGGTCCCGCGCCCGATGCGCGCCGGATCAGGCGTTGGGGTCGAAGGAGATCCCCGACGGCTTGGCCTTCGTCAGGTCGGAGGCGAAGTTCGCGTCCTTGAGGGCGAAGTTGGCGCTGCCGAAGTCGTACGCGACCAGCTTGTCGCGCACGCCCGACGGGTAGCCGTTCCAGCCGACCAGCGGCGGGTACTGCCAGGTGCCCTTGGCGTTCTCCGGCGGCTCGTCATTGGAGTTGGCCAGCCGGAAGGCGTGGGTGCTGATGCCGTCCTTGTGGTAGACGATCTTCGCGTGGGTGCCGTCGAAGCGGACGCCGGAGGTCGCGGTCGTCGAGTACGCGCCGTGGGCGGACGTCGACACGTACTGGATCGTGCCGTTCTGCACCCAGATCACGACGTGTTCCCAGTCGTGCCGGTGCCCGCCGATGCTGCTGTTCGCCAGGGCCTGGTCCTTCTCGAAGTAGAGGCCGTACATGTAGGCGCACCAGCCGTTGTTGCACTTGTAGCGCGAGTACGAGTTGGTGTTGTTCAGGTCCGAGAGGTCGTGGCACTCGCCGCTGAGCGAACCCGTCGGGTTCAGACCGCCGTTGACCGTGCCGTCGGGGCCGATCGCGGGCGTGGGGTAGCAGCCGTCGGTGTCGTAGTCCCAGGCCGGCTGGTAGGTGTACTCGGCCGACTCGGCGTTGGTGGGCAGGGCGGTGGGCGGGGCGGCGAAGGCGGCGCTGGGGAAGGCGACGACCAGGACGGCGGCGCCGGCCAGGCCGGTGAACCATCTGGCGCGGTGCTTCTTGAACGACGGAGACGACACTGCGTCCTCCTCTTGGTGCGGGCGCAGCCCAACGGCTGTGGGGGAACGGGAGGTTCAGCTTCCCGAGTTTTCATGTCCGCGCCAAGAGTCCGTAAGCGACTCTCTGGTAACAACCGTCCGAACAGTGGGATCTTGTTCGGGATGTCAGACGAGGTCGTCCGGAAGGTCGGCCGCCGACTCCTCCGGTGCGAGGTCGGGGCGCAGCCGCAGCCAGGACGGCTGACGCAGCAGTCCCGCCCGGGTGCGGGTGCTGTAGCGGACCTCGCCGACCAGGCGGGGCAGGACCCAGTGCGCGCCCGCGACCGGCGGCGGGGCGTCGAAGGGGCACACGTCCGTCGCCGCGGCCCCGAGGAGCGCGGCGAGCCGGGTCCGTTCGGTCTCGCTCCAGCCGGTGCCCACGTTGCCGACGTACCGGAGGCGTCCGGCGGTTCGCTGTCCGACCAGTACGGCGCCCGGCAGGCCCGTCAGCCGTCCCCTGCCGGGCTGCCAGCCGCCGACGATGACGTCCTCGCTGCGCATGTTGCGGATCTTGATCCAGGCGCGGGAGCGCACCCCGGGCTCGTACACCGAGTCGAGCCGCTTGCAGACCAGGCCCTCCAGTCCGTGGTCGAGGGTGGCCTCCAGCGCCTGTCGACCGTGACCCACGACGGCGCCCGGGGTCGACCAGAACGGTCCGTCCAGGCCCAGTTCCTCCAGCTGTCCGCGCCGTCGGACATAGGGGAGCGCGGTCAGGGGGTGTCCCGCCAGATGCAGCACGTCGAACAGCGCCAGGTGGACGGGTGCTTCGGCGGCCTTGCGTGCGGCCTTGCCCGGGGAGTGGGCCAGCCCCATGCGGGACTGGAGCGACTGGAAGTCGGCACGCCCCTGTTCGTCGAGTGCCAGGACCTCGCCGTCCAGCACGGCGGGCAGCGTGCCGAGCGTGCCGCCGAGTGCCCCCAGTTCGGGATAGGCCGCGGTGATGTCCTCCCCGGAACGGGCGCGCAGCACCACGCTTCCGTCCCCGGCGAGGTACACCACGACGCGCTGGCCGTCCTGCTTGGTCTCATAGGCCCAGTGCGCGTCCTGCGCGGCCGACGGCAGGGTGCCCGAGGTGGCGAGCATGGGCGGGATCACGGGGAGGCTCACGGGTCAGTTGTCGACGGGCCCCGGTGCCGGCACGCGCGCGTGAGGGCGGTTTCGCCTGAACGGCGGTGTCCCGGACGGGGGAGGGCCGCACCCCTCAGATGATCCCGCCGTTGGCCCGCAGCACCTGTCCGTTGACCCAGTGCCCGCCCGGACCGGCCAGGAAGGAGACCACGGAGGCGATGTCCTGCGGTGTCCCGAGGCGCTCCAGCGGCGGCTGGGCGGCCAGCCGGGCGACGGTCTCCTCGTCCTTGCCGTCGAGGAAGAGGTCGGTGGCGGTCGGGCCGGGCGCGACCACGTTGACGGTCACGTCACGGCCCCGCAGCTCCCGGGCGAGGACCAGCGTCAGCGCCTCGACCGCCCCCTTGCTCGCGGCGTACGCGCCGTAGGTCGGGAAGGCGAGGCCGACGACCGAGCTGGAGAAGTTCACCAGCGCCCCGCCCGGGCGCAGCCGGCGGGCGGCCTGCTGGCCGACGGCGAACGTGCCGCGGATGTTGGTGCGGTACAGGGCGTCGAGCTCGTCGAGATCGAGTTCCGCGACCGGCGACAGCAGCATCCGCCCCGCCGCGTGCACCACGACGTCCACCCCGCCGTACGTCGCCTCCGTCAGGTCGAACAGGGCGGCCACCTCGGCCTCGTCGCCGACGTCCGCGCGGGCGGCGCGGGCGGAGCCTCCGGTGGCCTCGATGTCGCGCACGGCCTCGTCGGCCGCGTCCTTGTTGCCCGCGTACCCGACGACGACGGCGAAACCGTCGGCGGCCAGCCGCTGGGCGACCTGGCGTCCGATGCCGCGCGATCCTCCGGTGACGATCGCGACGCGCTGCTGTGTGGTCATGTCCGCTCCTCGTGTTAGCGACGCTACGTGCATCACGTAACGACGATAACACAGTTCCGTAGCGTTGGTATTCCCCGGCTCGTATCAGCGCTACGAATGTCGTACCGTGCAGCCATGGACGCGAGGGAAAAGATCCTGGAAGCCGCCGCGGAACTGCTGGCCGCGGCCCCGGCCGCCGATGTCTCCACCCGTGCCGTGTGCGAGGCGGCCGGCGTGGGCGCGCCGATGCTCTACCGGCTGTTCGGCGACAAGGCGGGGCTGCTCGCCGCCGTGGTGGACCGGGGATTCGAGCAGTACCTCGCCTCCAAGCGCGCGGCCCGGCCCGGCGAGGATCCCGTCGCGGACCTGAAGAGCGGCTGGGACAACCACCTGCGGTTCGCGCTGGATCACCCCCATCACTACCGCCTGATGTATTCGCCCGAACTCACGGTCCCGCCCGCCGCCGTGAGCGAGGCGCACGCCCTGCTGCACGCGATCCTCGAACGCTGTGCGGCGGCCGGCCGGCTCACCGTCCCGCCCGCCCTCGCCACGCAGATCATCATGTCCGCCAACGTCGGCGCGGCCCTGTCGATGCTCACCAGGCCGGAGCAGTACCCCGATCCGGGATTCGCGGCCCGGTCGCGGGACGCGGTGATCGACTCCCTGACACGCCCGGCCGACGCCGCGGAGGGGGACGGGGTTCCCGTCGCGGCCGCCACCCTCGCGGCCCGGCTGCGCGCGGAGCCGCGTGAGTTGTTCACCGCGGCCGAGTCCGGCCTGTTGCAGCAGTGGCTGGAGACGCTCGCCGGGAACTGACCCGTCAGGGCGCCTGTACGAGCCCCGACTGGTAGGCGATGACGACGAGTTGGGCGCGGTCCCGGGCACCCAGCTTCGTCATGGCCCGGTGCACATGCGTGCGCACCGTGAGCGGGCTGACGAAGAGCTTCTGGGCGATCTCCTCGTTGGAGTGGCCCTCGGCCACCCATGCCATCACCTCACGCTCCCGCGCGGTCAGCGCGACGAGGTCCCCCGGCACCGCGAGGCGGCCGCCCAGCGCGGGCGCGGCCAGGAAGCGGGTGATCACCGCGCGGGTGGCCGCGGGGGACAGGAGGGACTCGCCCGCCGCCACGGTCCGCACCCCGGCCAGCAGCACGTCGGCGGTGACGTCCTTGCCGAGGAAGCCGCTCGCCCCGGCCCGCAGCGCCTGGGCGACGTACTCGTCGATCTCGAACGTGGTCAGGATCAGCACCCGGGTGTCGGCCAGGTCCGGGTCGGCGCAGAGGGCGGACGTGGCGGCCAGACCGTCGGTGCCCGGCATCCGGATGTCCATCAGGACGAGGTCCGGGCGGTGGATGCGGGCCAGGGAGACGGCCTCGGCGCCGTCGGCCGCCTCGGCGACCACCTCCATGTCCTCGCAGGAGTCGATCAGGATCCGGAAGGTGGCCCGCAGCAGGGCCTGGTCGTCGGCGAGCAGTACGCGGATGGTCATGGGTTCCGTTCTTCCGGTTCCGGAGCGATGGGGTACAGCGGCAGCCGGGTCGTCACCTCGAAGCCGCCCTCGGCGCGGTGCCCGGCCTTGAGCGCGCCGCCCATGGACCGGGCCCGCTCCCGCATGCCGATCAGACCGAATCCCTGCCCGGGCTCCGCGTCGGCGGTGGTCGAGGTCCCGTCGTCGGTCACGCTGATCGTCAGATGGTCGGTGGCGTACCGCAGGCGCACCCAAGCCGCCTCGGCCGCCGCGTGCTTGGTGACGTTGGTCAGCGCCTCCTGCACGATGCGGTACGCCGTCAGGTCCACACCCGGCGACAAGGGGTGGGGCATGCCCTCCGTGTCGACCCGGACAGTGAGGCCGGCCGACTCGAACGAGGCGGTGAGTTCGTCGAGCCGGCCGAGTCCCGGGCTGGGGGCGAGAGGTGCGTCGGGGTCGTCGGCCGCGCGCAGCAGACCCACGGTGGCCTTCATCTCGCGCAGCGCCGCCGAGGTCGTACCGGCCAGGTCGGTGAGGATCCGGCGCACCTGCTCGGGATGGGTGCGCGACAGGTGCGCGGCCGTGCCCGCCTGGGCGTTGGCCAGGGCGAGATGGTGGGCGACGACGTCGTGCAGTTCCCGGGCGATGCGCATGCGCTCCTCGGCGACGCGATGCCGTGCCTCCTCCTCCCGGCCGCGTTCGGCGTACTCGGCGCGGGCCTGCACCGCCTCCACGTAGGCCCCGCGGAAGCGCACCGCGTTGCCGGTGGCGACCGGCAGCAGCAGCCAGGCGGCGGGACCGAGCGTCTTCAGGGGCCAGGGATGCGCGACGGGATCGGCGACGTAGCCCGTCGTGATCAGCAGGGCGAGCGCGGCGAGGAAGGCCCAGCGGGTGGTGCGGCGGTCGGTGTGCAGGGCCAGCCGGTACAGGGCGAGCATGAGCGGGGCCATCAGGAGCGGGGTGAGCAGCATGCCCAGCGCGCCGGCGGCGGCGGTGCACAGTGCCGTCACCGTG
Source organism: Streptomyces sp. S3(2020) (assembly GCF_013044505.1). Lineage (GTDB taxonomy): Bacteria > Actinomycetota > Actinomycetes > Streptomycetales > Streptomycetaceae > Streptomyces. The sequence continues at coordinate 68,057 of NZ_JABERD010000011.1, forward strand.
ACGACGGTCCGGGGGCGGGTGCGCTGCCAGAACAGGGAGCCGCAGGCGACGGCGGCGAGGGCGATCGTGGGTCCCACGGGGTCCGGCTGCCGCACGCGCGGGAAATTGATCTCGCTGCCGAACAGGAAGCACGCGAACAGCAGCGCCGCCGTCATGGTGTCGACGGTGCGGGCGTGGTCGTCCGCGTAACGCTGCCAGGGGTTGCTCATCGCTGTTCTCCGGTCGGTGCCTGAGGACATGGTCGGTGCCGCCCGCCGGGAGCGACGGCGGGGCCGCCCCTGTCCGGCTCCACGAACCGCCCCAGGTTTCCTGGTGAGAGCCCTTCCTGTCGTCGTGCGCCTGCTGACAATCACGGCTACTCGCTGCGCAGTACGCGCGGCCCTGTGCGTCATCCCCGGGCACGAGCGCGGGCGGCCGGAGTTCGACGATCTTAAGTCAACTGCTTGACTTGGTTGGATCTCCGGGATTGCCTGACCGTGCGGCAATGGCGCCGGACCGGAGGAGGGCCCATGTCCCGGAGCGACGAGAAGCAGGCGCTGACCTATCCGATGTACGGCGGATCGGCCCTGGAGCCGCCCGCCGAGTGGGAACTGCTCCGCAAGGAGTGCCCCGTGGCCCGGGTGACACTGCCCAGCGGGGACGAGGCGGTCCTGCTGACCCGCTACGACGACGTCCGTCAGGTCCTCTCAGACCCCCGGTTCGCCGCGGTGCTGGACTCCGAGGGCGCCGCCCGCATCGCCGACGACGAGACGGGCGGCGTCTTCAGCACCGACATGGCCCGGTTCCTCCCGCAGCAGGGCGAACCCCACCGGCGCTGGCGGCGGATGGTCGGCCAGTGGTTCACCGTCACCCGCATGGCCGGGCTGCGGCCGGGGATCGAGGCGATGGCCGAACGTCTCGTCGACGAGATGGTGGCGCACGGCGGGCCCGCGGACCTGAGGGCCCACCTGGCCTTCCCGCTGCCGGTATGGGTGATCTGCGGCCTGCTCGGCGTCCCCGAAGCGGACCGCGACCGGTTCACCCACTGGTCCGACGCCCTGCTCAACCTGACCCGGTACACCCAGGAGGAGGTCGACACCGCGCAGGACGACTACGTCGACTACATGGCCGCCCACGTCGTCGCCAAGCGGGAGGCGCCGGGCGACGACCTGCTCGGCGCACTCGTCGAGGCCGTGGAGCCCGACGGCTACCGGATGTCCGAGCGGGAGCTCGTCTACACCGGCCAGTCCCTGCTGATCGCCGGGCACGAGACCACCGCGAACATGATCGGGAAGACGGTCGCCCTGCTGCTCGCCGACCGCCGACGCTGGGAGCGGCTGCTCGCCGACCCGTCCCTGGTGCGGCCGGCCGTCGAGGAGGCGCTCAGGGTCGACGCCGACCCCGGCATCGGCATACCGCGCTATCTCACCGAGGAGACCGAGGTCGGCGACAGCGTCCTGCCGGCCGGTACGACCGTGCTGTGCAGCATGGGGGCGGCCAACCGGGACGAGAGCATCTTCGACGCGGCCGACGAGATGAGGCTCGACCGGCAGCCCAACACGCATCTCGCCTTCGGGGTCGGACCGCACTCCTGTCTCGGCCAGGCGCTGGCCCGTGTCGAGCTCCAGACCGTCCTCGACGTGCTGTTGCGTAGGCTTCCGTCCTTGGAACTCGCCGTAGCGGCGGAGGAGCTGCGACGGCTCGAGGGGCTGGCCGTCGGAGGGCTGAGGGAAGTCCCGGTGCGATGGTGATGATGGCGGCAGGCAGGGCGGTACGGGCGGAGCAGGTCGGCGCGACCCGGGAGCTGATCCTGACCGCGGCCGAGCGGCTGTTCGCCGAGCGCGGGGTCTACGCCGTCTCCAACCGCCAGGTCAGCGAGGCCGCCGGGCAGGGCAACAACGCGGCGGTCGGCTACCACTTCGGCACCAAGGCCGACCTCGTGCGCGCCATCGTCCGTAAGCACGCCGAGCGCATCGAGGAGATCCGCGCCCGGCTGCTGGCCGCGATCGGCGACCCCACGGACCTGCGGGACTGGGTGGACTGCCTGGTCCGCCCCGTCCCCGAGCACCTCGCGGCCCTGGAGGGCCCCACCTGGTTCGCGCGGTTCTGCGCACAGGTGATGACCGACCCGGCCCTGCACCGGATCATGGTGGAGGAGTCGCTGGCCTCCCCGTCCCTGCGCCAGATCGTCGACGGACTGCACCGGTGTCTGCCCGAGCTGCCCCCCGAGGTCCGTGCCGAACGCGGCGACATGGCACGCCATCTGCTCATCCACCTGCCCGCCGAACGGGAGCGCGCCCTCGCCGAGAACCGGCCCACCGCGCGCTCCAGTTGGCACGACTACGCCACCGGGCTCGCCGACGCGGTCGTCGGCATCTGGCTGGCACCGGTGACGCAGGGGAAGGCCGAGCCCCCGCGTGATCGATGACAGGCCGGCGCTCGCGCGTGGCTCCGGGCAGCACGTACTGGTCGTCGGTGGGCCCGAGCTGGCCGAACTGCTCTCCACCACCCTGGAGTTGGCGGGGTATCGCACCGCCGTGGCCGCCACCGGGGCCGAGGCGCTGACGCGGGCCGCGGAGCACCGCTACGACCTCGTCCTCCTCGACACGACCCTGCCCGACGTGCCCGGCCTCGGCCGCCGGCCCCTGCCGCCCGCCACGCACCGACCACCGGTCCTGTTCCTCACCGCCTGCGACGCCTTGGACAGCCTCCTGCCCGAACTCGGCCCGGGCGAGAAGGACTACGTCACCCAACCCTTCCGGGTGGCCGAAGTCCTCGCCAGGATGCAGGTGTTGCTGCGCGGCGCGGGTCCGGTCCGGCGCCATGAGGGCGGACCCCGCTACCGCGACCTGGTGCTCGACGACACCCTCTGCCAGGCGCGGCGCGGCACGCTGGCACTGGACCTCACACCCGCGGAGTACCGGCTGCTGCGCCACCTCCTGGTCCATGCCGACCGCGTGCTGTCCAAGGAGCAGATCGGCCGCTACGTCTGGGGCGACTCCCGAGGCGACTCCCGGGGCGACAACGCCATCGAGCAACTCGTGTCCCGGTTGCGGCGCAAAGTGGACCGCGACGCTCCGGCGTTGATCCACACCAGGCGGGGTTTCGGGTACTGGCTGGGGCGGTCCGACGTGGATGGATCGGCAACTGGTCCGTAGAACAGGGAAGTTGCCGCCCTCCTCGGTGAGGCGGCAGGGGTGTGAGCTGGGTCACGTCGGCTTTCTGTCAGGGAACTGACCGGAGCCCGTCAGGCCCGTCTGTTTGCATGTGCTCATCGAGGCCTCACCCCTTCCCCCCGGCGCTCCGGCTCTCGACCGGAGCCCCCACCACCGAGGAGAACCCATGGCCGACGCACTGGCCGTTCCCGAATTCCCCATGCCGCGGGCCGCCCGCTGCCCCTTCGACCCGCCGCCCGGCCTCAAAGAGCTCCAGAACCAGGGGCCGTTGGCGAAGGTGCGGCTGTGGGACGGCAGCGAACCGTGGCTCGTGACCCGCTACGCCGAGCAGCGCGCCCTGTTGGGCGACGCCCGGGTCAGCTCGGACATCGACCGCCCCGGCTTTCCGCCCAAGGCCGGCTCCGAGGGCGGCGAGGGCAAGCTCAGCTTCATCATGATGGACGACCCCGAACACGCCCGGCTGCGGCGGCTGGTGACGGCCCCCTTCGCCATCAAGAAGGTCGAGGCCCTCAGGCCCGCCGTGCAGCGGATCGTGGACGGCCTGATCGACGACCTGCTCGCCGGCCCGCAACCCGTCGACCTGGTCGAGGCGTTCGCCCTGCCCATCCCCTCGCTGGTGATCTGCGAACTGCTCGGAGTGCCCTACGACGACCACGAGTTGTTCCAGTCCCACACCAAGACGATGGTCAGCAGCGCCGCGACACCCGAGCAGCGCGGTGTCGCGACCCGGGAGATCGCCGGCTATCTCGCCACGATGATCGGCAAGCGGCTCGCCGAACCCGAGGACGACCTGCTGTCGAGCATCGCCGGACGGATCACCACGGGCGAACTCGACCACCAGCAGGCCACGGAGATGGCCCTGCTCCTGCTGATCGCCGGACACGAGACCACCGCGAACATGATCGCGCTCGGCACCGCCGCCCTCCTCCAGCACCCCGACCAGCTCACCCTCCTGCGCGAGAGCGAGGACCCCGAACTGGTGGCCTCGGCCGTCGAGGAACTGCTGCGCTACCTGAACATCACCCACCAGGGGCGCCGCCGCGCGGTCACGCAGGACATCGAGATCGCCGGAGAGGTCATCAAGGCCGGCGACGGCGTCATCGTGGTCAACGAGATCGGCAACCGCGACCCCGAGGCCTTCGAGGACCCCGACCGCCTCGACATCACCCGGGACGCCCGGCGCCACGTCGCCTTCGGCTTCGGTGTCCACCAGTGCCTCGGCCAGCCCCTCGCCCGGATGGAGCTCCAGGTCGTCTACGGCACCCTCTACCGGCGCATCCCCACCCTCAAGCTCGCCTGCGACATCCAGGACGTGAAGTTCAAGCACGACGCGTTCATCTACGGCGTCCACGAGCTGCCGGTGGCCTGGTGACGGCTCCCCGTCCCGCGAACGAACAAGCACCACGCGACAAGAAGGGCAATCCCATGAAGGTGGAGCTGGAAGCCGACAAGTGCGTCGCCTCGGGGCAGTGCGTGCTCGCCGCGGCGGACGTCTTCGACCAGGACGACGACGGCATCGCGATCCTGCTGGCGGAGGAGGTCGGCGACGCACTCGTCGACGACGTCAAGGAAGCCGTCGCGGTCTGCCCGGCCGCCGCGATCCGACTGGTCCAGCGGTGAACCGGATCGTCGTCGTCGGAGCCTCGGCCGCCGGACTCGCGGCGGCCGAGACACTCCGCCGCGAAGGCCACGCGGGCCCGCTCACCCTCGTCGGCGACGAACCCCGCGCACCCTACGACCGTCCGCCGCTGTCCAAGCAGCTGCTGTCCGGCGAGTGGCGGCCCGAGCGGCTGGATCTGCGCACCCCCGCGGACCTGGCCGCGCTCGGTCTCGACCTGAGGCTCGGCGTCCCCGCGACCGGCCTCGACCTCACCGAGCGCGCGGTGCGGCTGGCCGACGGCTCGACGGTGCCGTACGACGGACTGATCGTGGCCACCGGCGTCCGGCCGCGCCGGCTGCCCGGCGAGGGCGCGCATGTGCTGCGGACCCTGGACGACGCCCTGACCCTGCGCGACCGGCTGGGTCCGGGACAGCGGCTCGTCGTGGTCGGCGCCGGGTTCCTCGGGGCGGAAGCCGCCGCGGTGGCCCGGCGGCTGGGCGCCGAGGTGACCGTGCTCGAACCCGCCCCGGTGCCGCTGGCGCACGCCGTCGGCACCGAGGTCGGACGGGTGCTCTCGCAGGCGCACCTGGAGCGGGGCGTGGACCTGCGCTGCGGGGTCGCGGTCACCGAGGTGACCGAGGACGGGGTGCGGCTCGCGAGCGGCGAGGTGATCGAGGCCGACGAGGTGCTGGTGGCCGTCGGCTCGCTGCCCAACACCGAGTGGCTCGACGGCAGCGGGCTGAGCGTCGGCGACGGAGTGGTCTGCGACGAGTACTGCGAGGCCGCGCGGAACGTGTACGCGGCCGGTGACGTCGCCCGCTGGTACAACCCGCTGTTCGGGACGTCGATGCGGATCGAGCACCGCACCAACGCCGCCGAACAGGGCATGGCCGCCGCCCGCAACCTCCTCGGCCCCCAGGCACGCAAGCCGTTCGCGCCGGTGCCGTACTTCTGGTCCGACCAGTACGACATGAGGATCCAGGCGTACGGCTTCCTGCGCGGCCACGACGAAGTCGCCGTGGTGGAGGGCGACCTGGCCGAACGGCGGTTCGTCGCCCTGTACCGCACCGGCGACCGTGTGAGCGGCGCCCTCGCGGTCGGCATGCCGCCCAAGGCGATCCGGCAATGGCGCCAGTCGATCGTGACCGGCGCGGCGTGGAACGACCCGGGCTCGTACGATCACGGCAGTAGTCCGAGTAAACGTACGCAGTAGATTACTTGAGTTACGCAACAAGATGGTAAAGTGGCTCGCATGGCCACTCCCTCGCTCCCCGAGCTCCCCGACGGCCCCGCATCTCCGGAAGTGATAGAGATCGAGCGGGCGCTGACGCGCATCACGTACCTGAGCACGCGCGCCCGGCAGCACGACCGGCTGATGGCACTGGCCGGAGTGCCCCTGGACCGGGCCGCCGTGGCACTGCTGCGCCAGGTCGCCGACTCCGAGCCGCTGCGCCCGGGGGAGCTGGCCAACCGGCTCGGCGTGGAGGCCTCGCACGTGACCCGTACCGTGCAGCAGCTCCAGAAGACGGGGTACGTCACCCGGGTCCCGGACCCCGACGACCGCCGCGCCCAGCGCATCGAGCTCACCGAGGCGGGCCGACAGGCCATCGACCGGGTCCGGGACGCCGGCGCGCGCGGTATGCAACTCGCCCTGTCCGAATGGGCGCCGCAGGAGCTGGGGCAGCTCGCCACCCTCTTCCACCGCATGGTCGACGACTTCCTGGCCTACGCCGTCGAGGACGACGCGGAGCCGACGACCACCGTCTGATCCCCGGCGCCGGGTTCACGCAGCCCGCACATCAGGAGCCGGCCCACCGCGGGCAGCGCGACGAGCGGGAGCAGCGCGGTGCGCAGGGACGTGGCGTCGGCGAGGGCACCGACGGCGGGCGCGGCCAGCCCGCCGAGGCTCACCGTCAGCCCCAGCGTGACACCGCTCGCCGTGCCGACCCGCCGCGGCAGATAGTCCTGGCCCAGCGTGACATGCAGCGAGAACGGCACATACAGGACCGCCGACGCGAGCGCGACGAACAGGTACGCGAGCGGTCCCGGCGCGAGCACCACCCCGGCGACGGCCAGGACGGTCAGCGGATACGACCGGCGCACGACCGTCAGCCGCCCGTACCGCTCCGCGAGCCGCCCGCCGGCCACCGTGCCCACCGCACCCCCGGCGTAGAGCACGCACAGCGCGACCGTGCCGGCCACCTCCCCGCCCCCGGTGCGCTCACGGACGTACAGCGGGACGAAGGCGCTCAGCCCGACGAACACGACCGACCGGCAGACGATCGCCCCCGACAGCCGCAGGAACGACGGCCAGTCGTCGCGGCCCGGACCGGCGGACGCATGACCGGACACGGAACGGCGTCCGGCCGTGCGGACCGCCGCCGCGCACAGCACCGCCCCCACGAGGGCCGGGACCAGCAGCAGGGGAGAGGCGCCCAGACCGCCGGTCCCGACCACGGCCATGACGAGCAGCGGTGCCGCGGCGAAGCCGAGATTGCCGCCCAGGGCGAACCACCCCATCGCCGTGTGGCCGCCACCCGCGGCGGCGCGGGCGGCCCGGGCGGCCTCCGGATGGTAGGCGGCCACCCCGACCCCGGACACGGCGACCGCGGCGAGGGTCAGCGCGTACGAGCCGGTGACCCCGCTCAGCGCCACCCCGGCCCCGGCGGTCAGCGCGCTCAGCGGCAGCAGCCACGGCATCGCCCACCGGTCGGTGAGCGCCCCGAACAGCGGCTGCACGACGGACGACAACAACGACGCGGCGAGGACGACGCCCGAGGCGGCGGCGTAGGTGTAGGCGCGCTCGGCGACGAAGTACGGCACCAGGGCGGCCACCATCCCCTGGTAGACGTCGACGCAGGCGTGGCCCAAGGACAGATGGCGTATCGCGGTCATACCGAGATCGTCGCGAGAGGGAGGCGTGGCGCGCTTTCGATAAACTGCCTACCTATGCCGGATGCCCGCCATACCCGCCACACCTCCAAGGCGCCGACCCGGGCCCGGAGCCTGGCCGCCGGGGAGCACATCGACGCGCACCGCCACGACGACCACCAGATCGTCTACGCCGGCTCCGGCGTCCTGGCCGTCACCACCGACGCCGGCACCTGGTTCGCCCCCGCCAACCGCGCCCTCTGGGTCCCCGCCGGCGCCGTCCACGCCCACCGCGCCACCGGCCACATCGACCTGCATCTGGTGGGCCTGCCCGCCGACGACAACCCGCTCGGCCTGAGCACCCCCACCGTCCTCGCCGTAGGACCGCTCCTGCGCGAACTGATCGTCGCCTACACCCGGACCCCCGACGACGACAGCCCCGAACGCCACCGCCTGCTCGCCGTCCTCCGCGACCAGCTGCGCGCCTCGCCCCAGCAGCCCCTGCACCTGCCCACCCCCACCGACCCGCGCCTGACCGCCGTCTGCGCGCTCCTGCACGCCGACCCCGCCGACCCGCGCACCCTGGCCGCCCTCGGCGCCGTGACCGGGGCGAGCGAACGCACCCTCAGCCGGCTCTTCCGCGGCGAGTTCGGCATGACCTTCCCGCAGTGGCGCACCCAGTCACGCCTCTACCACGCCCTGCGGATGCTGGCCGAGGGAGCACCCGTCACCACCGTCGCCCATCGCTGCGGCTGGTCGTCCACGAGCGCGTTCATCGAGGTCTTCCGCCGCTCGTTCGGGCATACGCCAGGGACCCACAACCGCCTTGCCCCGTAGGCGAACAGGCCGCCGTACGACCTGCGTGTACCGTCCAGTAATATCGCGCGGCAAGCCCCCCATAGGAGGAACCGTGCCCGGGTCCCAACGCTCACCCCTGCTGCTGGCCGGTCTGCTGGCCGGCGTGGGGGTCACCCACTTCACCGCGCCACGCTCGTTCGACGCGACCATCCCGAAGTTCCTGCCGGGCAAGCCCCGCACCTGGACCTACGCCAGCGGCGTCGCCGAGTTCGCGCTGGCGGCCGCTCTCGTCGCGCCCCGCACCCGCAGGGCCGCCGCCCTGGCCTCGGCCGCCTTCTTCGTCGGGGTCTTCCCGGCGAACGTGAAGATGGCCGTGGACTGGCGCCACCGCCCCACCCCGCAGAAGGCCGCCGCGATCGCACGGCTGCCGCTCCAGGTGCCCCTCGTCCTGTGGGCCCGCAACGTCGCACGGAACACGGAGGGTCAGGCATGAGCGCGCGCATCGACGTCGGGGACAAGATCGAGGACTTCGAGCTGCCCGACGAGACCGGCACCCCGCGCAGCCTGACCTCGCTGCTCGCCGACGGGCCCATCGTCCTGTTCTTCTATCCCGCGGCACTGACCGCCGGCTGCACCGCCGAGGCCTGCCACTTCCGTGACCTGGCGGCCGAGTTCGAGGCCGTCGGCGCCCGCCCCGTCGGCATCAGCGGCGACTCCGTGGAGCGTCAGCAGGAGTTCTCCGGCAAGCACACACTCGGCATGCCGCTGCTGTCCGACGCCGACGGGGCGATCCGGGAGCGGTTCGGGGTGAACCGCGGATTCTCGCTGGCCCCGACCAAGCGGGTCACCTTCGTCATAGCGCAGGACCGCACGGTCCTGGAGGTCGTCCGCAGTGAGCTGCGGATGAACACCCACGCCGACCGGGCGCTCGCGGCATTGCGCGACCACCGCAAGTGACGTACGAGTCCTGGTAGCCGTACCGAGGTTGTTGCGGTGCGGCAAAGGGACCATCCTGGACGATATGGAGCACGCCTCGGCCGCGGTGATCATCGACGCGCGCGGCATGGTGACGGGGTGGAGCGACGGTGCCCGGCGGCTGACCGGATACCCGGCCGAGGAGGCCGTGGGACTCCCGGTGCGCGAGCTGCTCGCCGAGGACCCGTCGCCCGACGTCCTGGCGGCCCGGACCGGCACCGTCGTCCTGCGGCACCGGGACGGCACCCCCGTCGCCCTCCCGGTGAGGGCGTGCGAGGTGCTGGGCCCGGACGGCTCACCCGGCGGGTTCGTGATCACCGCGGAGCAGCCCGGCGGGGCGGAGCCGACCCTCGCCGGGCAGGCCTTCCAACAGGCCTCCATGTCCATGTCGGTCTTCGACCCCGAGCAGCGCTATCTACGGCTCAACGGCGTCGCCTGCCAGGTGATGGGGGTGCCGGAAGAGGCCCTGCTCGGCCGGTTCTTCCCGGAGACCGTGGAGGACGCCGAGCACAGCCGGGGCTTCCACTGGCATCTGCGGCACGTCACCGAGACGGGCGAGCCCATCCAGTACGAGAGCTACACCCGCGCCCCGTCCGGCAACCGCTACCACGCCTGGAACATCGAGATGTGGCCGGTCCGCAACGGCCTCGACGACGTGGTCGGTGTCGCCCTGGCCGCCTTCGACAGCACCGAGCAGCACTGGGCCCGCCAGCGCCTGGCCCTGCTGAACGAGGCCGCGGACGCCATCGGCACCACCCTCGACGTGGTCCGCACCGCCGAGGAACTGGTCTCCCTCGTCGTCCCCCGGTTCGCCGACTTCACCAGCGTCGACCTCCTCGAATGGGTCCTCGGCGCGGACGAACCGCCCAGCGCCATGCCCCAGGACGTCGTCCTGCGCCGGGTCGCCCACGGCTCCGCCCACGAAGGCACCCCGGAGGCCGCCGTCCACCTCGGCGCGCTGGACGTCTACCCGCCGTACTCCCCGCCCGCGCGGGCCCTGCGCGAGGGCCGGGCCGTGCTCAGCCGGGTCGGCGAGCCGTCCTTCGACCGCTGGGTCCGTGAACGCAACGCACGCGCCCCCAAGGGCCGGCCCTACCGCGAGGGCACCCACTCGATGCTGGCCGTACCGCTCAGGGCCCGCGGCATCACGCTGGGTGTCGCCGTCACCGTCCGCATCGGCCCCACGGACCCCTACGTCCAGGACGACGCCGCCCTCGCCGAGGAACTGGCCAGCCGCGCCGCCGTCTGCATCGACAACTCCCGCCGCTTCGCCCGGGAACGCACGACCGCACTGGCCCTCCAGCACAGCCTGCTGCCCCGGGGCCTGCCCGGACAGGCCGCCGTCGAGGTCGCCCACCGCTATCTGCCCTCCGGCTCCCTCGCGGGCATCGGCGGCGACTGGTTCGACGTCATCCCGCTCTCCGGCAGCCGCGTCGCCCTCGTCGTCGGCGACGTCGTCGGGCACGGCATCGCCTCGTCGGCGACGATGGGCCGCCTGTGCACGGCCGTCCGCACCCTCGCTGACGTGGACCTGCCACCCGACGAACTCCTCACCCATCTGGACGACCTGGTCACCCACCTGGCGGCCTACGACGGCGACGACGACATCGCGGAACTCGGCGCGACCTGCCTCTACGCCGTCTACGACCCGGTGTCGCGCCGCCTCACCCTCGCCGCCGCCGGCCACCCGCCGCCCGCCCTCGTCCTGCCCGACGGCACCGCGGACCTCATCCCCATGTCCGCGGGACCCCCGCTCGGCGTCGGCGGACTGCCCTTCGAGGCCACCGAGGTGGAACTCCCCGAGGGCGCCGTCGTCGCCCTGTACACCGACGGACTCATCGAGGACCGCGACCGCGACATCGACCACGCCACCGGCGAGCTGTGCCGCGCCCTCACCGCGCGCGCCAGCTCTCTGGACGCGCTCTGCGACACCGTCCTCAAGGCCGTGCTTCCCGAGGAGCCGAGCGACGACGTGGCCCTCCTGCTGGCCCGCACCCGCGCACTCGGCGCCGACCGGGTCGCCACCTGGGACATCACACCCGACCCGGCCCGGGTGGCCGACGCCCGCCAGTCCGCCACCGAGCAACTCACCGCGTGGGGCCTGGACGAGGCCGCCTTCGTCACCGAACTCGTCGTCAGCGAACTGGTCACCAACGCCATCCGGTACGGCGCCCCGCCCATCCAGCTCCGGCTGATCCGCGACCGCACCCTCATCTGCGAGGTCTCCGACGGGAGTTCCACCTCGCCGCATCTGCGCCGCGCCCACGCCTACGACGAAGGCGGGCGCGGGCTGCTCCTTGTCGCCCAGCTCACCCAGCGCTGGGGCAGCAGACAGACCGGCGCGGGCAAGACGATCTGGGCCGAACAGCCGCTGCCCCCGCCCTGATCACTCGAAGTCGCAGCCGGGGTTGGGCACGTCCTCGGAGAACGCCGATCCGTGCGGCAGCACGTACAGCACCTCCAGGACGAGCGGCGTGTCGCCCAGGTTCCGGCCGAGGTGGACGTCGGTGGGTCCGCCCGGCTCCCGTACGACGGTGCCCTTCGGGTAGACCCCGTCCGTGGCGCAGTCGGAGTGGTAGTGGGTGAGCGTGCCCTGCTTCACGTACCCGTACACGGGGCCGCCGTGGTAGTGCCAGCCGGTGGCCTGGCCGGGCGGGATGGTGACCTCTCTGACGGTGTAGTCGGTGTCCCCGACGGTGATCTGGCTGATCAGCCTGGCCGTGACGCCGGGGCCGGGCGGGGTCGCCTGTGCGGTGGTGCCAGAGGTGAGGGCGGCGGCCGCGGCCACCGCCCCCGTTATGCCGACGCGGAGCGACGTGCGCATACGGGGCCTCCTGACGCTGAGCGGAAGATCGATGATGTTCCGCAGCGAACATAGAGGCAGAGATCGGCAGTCGGGGCCGGATTCGGCAGAACTCAGAACTCCTCGTGCACCTGCGGATCCCCGCCCCGGCGCTCCTGGGTCCGGTCGGCGATGGCCGCCATCTGGTCGGGCCCGAGCTCGAAGCCGAAGATCTCCAGGTTCGCGCGCTGCCGGTCGGGGTCCGCCGACTTCGGGATCGGCACCGAGCCGAGCTGGGTGTGCCAGCGCAGGACGGCCTGTCCCGGCGTCACCCCGTGGGCCTCGGCGACCGCGGCCACGACGGGGTCGTCCAGCAGCGTGGAGCCGGGCGCCAGCGGGCTCCAGCTCTCGGTGCGGATGCCCTTGGAGGCGTGGAAGGCACGCAGCTCGTCCTGCCGGAGGAAGGGATGCAGCTCGATCTGGTTGACCGAGGGCAGGACCCCGGTCTCCTCCTCCAGCCGCCCGATGTGCTCCGCCGTGAAGTTGGAGACGCCGATGGAGCGGACCAGGCCCTCCTCACGGAGCTTGATCATGGCCCGCCATGAGTCGACGTACCGGTCGACGCGGGGGAGCGGCCAGTGGATGAGGTAGAGGTCCACATGGTCCAGGCCCAGCCGGCGGCGGGACTCCTCGAAGGAGGCCAGGGTCTCCTCGTAGCCGTGGTGCCGGCCCGGGAGTTTCGTCGCGACGACGACCTCCTCGCGCGGGACACCGCTGCGGGTGACACCGAGGCCCACCCCTGCCTCGTTGCCGTAGTTCGTCGCCGTGTCGACCAGGCGGTAGCCGAGCCGCAGGGCCCGCGCCACCGCCCGCTCCGCCTCCGCGTCGTCCATGGGCCAGGTGCCGAGGCCGATGGCCGGGAACCTCGTACCGTCGTTGAGCGTGTGTACCGGGTTGTCGATCACTGTTGGACCTTTTCCCTCGACCGTGTCGTCCCTCCAGCCTCGCGGATAGGGTGAGCCGTGATCAACCGGACGGGTGGGGGATGAAGGCGGCGGACGGCATGGGCGGCACCGAGGAGAACCAGCAGCCGGGCGGACGTCCCACGTCGAAGGATGTCGCCCGGCTCGCCGGGGTCTCCCACACCGCGGTCTCCTTCGTCTTCAACGGCCGCGCCGAGGGCAACCTCTCGCCCGCCACCCAGGAACGCATCCGGCAGGCCGCCGCCCGGCTCGGCTACCGCCCCGACCCCGTCGCCCGCGGTCTGCGCCGCCGTCGTACGGCCGTGATCGGCCTGGTCACCGACGAGATCGCCACCTCGCCCTTCGCGGGCCGGCTGCTGCGCGGCGCGATGGAGACCGCCTGGGACAGCGAGCATCTCGTCCTGACCGTCGACTCCGGCGGCGACCCCGCCAAGGAGGACGCGGCCGTCGCCGAACTCCTCGACCGACGGGTGGACGGCATCATCTACGCGGCCATGTCCCTGCGCCGCGTCCGCGTCCCCGAGGGCCTGCGCCGCACCCACTCCGTCCTCGCGAACTGCGTCCCCGAGGACGACTCCCTGCCCGCCGTCATCCCCGCCGAGCGCGCCGGCGGCCGTACCGCGGCCCGGCTGCTGCTGGACGAGGGGCACCGCAGGGTCGCCATGGTGGGCGGCCAGGACGACATGGCCTTCACGGACCGGCTGCGCGGCTTCCGGGACGCCCTGCGCGCCGAGGGCATCACCGTCCCCAAGGAGTGGGTCGTGCGCAGCGGAGGCGAGATCAGCAGTGGGTACGAGGGCGCACTGCGGGTCCTCGACGGCGTCGCCGCAGACCGGCGCCCCACCGGGATCTTCTGCTACAACGACCGGGTCGCGGCGGGCGTCCTGCACGCCGCGACCCGCCTCGGCATCGCCGTCCCCGAGAACCTGTCGGTGGTCGGCTACGACGACCAGGAACACATGGCCGCGTACCTCACCCCGGCCCTGACCACGGTCGCGCTGCCCCACCGGGCGATGGGCGAGGCCGCCACACGGCTCCTCCTCGACTCCATCGACACCGGCAGGACCCCGCCCGCGACGGTACGGCGCCTGGCCTGCCCGGTGATCAGTCGTGCGTCGGTGGGACCAGCTCCCAGCCGGTGACCGTGGCCCCGGCACCCGTGACGAGGAGCTCGGGCACATCGTCCGGCCGCCGGTAGACCCGCTCGGTCACCGTGGCCCGGTCGCCCACGAACAGCTCGAACAGCGAACCGTCCACGAGGACCCGCACCTCACCGACCGGCGCCCGCACCACGATCGGCGCCGACCCGTCCGGCCGTGTCCGCGGCCAGTCCGCCCGGTCGAGCGTCACCGTGCCCTCCTCCGGATCGAGCAGGACCGTCAGCCGTGCGCCGCGGGCGGACCGCAGCAGACTCACGGTGGTCCTCGTCGACGCGGTCACGGTCAGGTCGTACGCGTCCGGCAGCGCCGTGGGACGGCCCGGCGCCGTGACGAACGGCTCGGCCGCGCGCAGCAGTTCGAGCTCCGGAGCCGGTACGACACTCAGGGCGCCGTCCGGACGGACGTCGACGACCCTCGGTGCGCTCAGCACCCCGGCCCACCCGGCGCGATCGACCTCGCCCTGCTCACGGGCCTCCCAGGACCAGCCCCACAGCAACGCCCGCTCCGGTTCCTGGAGCACGGCGGGCGCGTAGAAGTCCCGCCCGTGGTCCAGCCGGCCGCCGGTGCGCGCCACGAAACGCAACTCGCCGTCCCCGCAGGGCTGGAGACGTCCCGTCAGATAGCCGGTGGAGCACGGGTCCCCGTCCCACAGCGACAGCACCAGCACCCACTCCCCGCTCGCCGTCGCATACAGCTGCGGACACTCCCAGCCGACGGCCTCGTCCCCGAACGCGTCCACCGCGACGGGGTCGCCGCCGTCGAGCAGCACCCCGGCGAAGCGCCAGTCGGACAGGTCCTCGCAGTCGTACACGAGCACCGACGGAGTCCCGTCGGCGTGCCCCGCGCCGACCAGTGCCCACCGCCGGCCGCCGCTGCGGAACACGAACGGGTCGCGGAACATGACCACGTCCAGGCCGTCCGGCGGGCCGGCCACCACGGGTGTGGGCAGCGGCTTCCAGTCGGTCAGGGTCTCGTCCTGAGGCACCAGCGCACGTGCCAGACAGATCGAGCCGAGCCCGGTGTGGTGCCGGTCGACGCCGGTGTAGACGGCGGTCGGCACACCCTCGTCGTCGACCACGCACCCCGACCAGCAGCCCGCCTCGTCGGGGCCGCCCGGGGTCGGGGTGAGGGCGACCGGATGGTGTTCCCAGTGGGCGAGGTCGGGGCTGGAGACATGGCCCCAGTGGACGTTCGCGTGGACCGGGGCGTCCGGGTTGTGCTGGAAGAACAGGTGGTAGCGGTTGCGCCAACGGAACGGCCCGTTGGGGTCGTTGACCCAGTTCGCGGGCGGACGGACCCTGAACCGGGGGGCGTCGGGGCTGTGGCTCAACGGTTGACTCCTGCGGAGGTGATGCCCTCGCGCAGAGGGCGCTGGCCGACGAGGAACACGGCGACGGCGGGAAGCATGGAGAGCACGACACCGGCGAGCACCACCGAGATGGAGCCGGTGCCGAGGTTGCCCTGGAGGGAGACCAGACCCAGCGGGAGGGTGTAGTTCTGGCCCGAGGTCTCCAGGATCAACGGCCGGAAGAACTCGTTCCAGTGGTAGTTGAAGGCCAGCACGCCGACGATCGCCAGACCGGGCGCGGCCAGCGGCGCGTACACGGACCGGAAGATCCGCCAGGGCCCGCAGCCGTCCAGCATGGCCGCCTCGCCCAGGTCCTTCGGCATGCCCAGGAAGTACTGGCGCATCAGGAACGTCCCGAACGCGGTCGGGAAGGCCGGGATGATCAGCCCGAGGAGGGTGTCGGTCAGGCTCATCGACTTCAGCACCAGGAACACCGGCACGATGGTCACCTGCAACGGCACCATCATGGTCGCCAGGACCAGGCCGAACAGCGGCTTCTTGAACCGGAACTCCAGGCGTGCGAAGGCGTATCCGGCGAGACCGGCGGTGATCATCTGGCCGACGGCGATCAAAGCGGTCACGAGCGTGGAGTTCAGCGCCAGCAGCCAGACGTCGATCTGGTCGAAGACCCCGCGGTACGACTCCAGCGTCGGGTCCGTCGGGATGATCTTCGGTGGCAGGTCGAAGGACTCGGCCGGGGTGCGCAGGGACGTGGAGACGGTCCAGATCACCGGGCCGAGGGTCAGCAGCGCGCACACCGCGAGGGCGGCGATCCGCGCCCAGGGGGCGAGCGAGTGGCGGACGCGGCTCGGATTCAGGGTCGCTTGGGTCATGGAGGTCACCCGGCTCACTGGTAGTGGACGAAACGCCGGCTGAGCCGGAACTGGAGGGCGGTGACCGCCATGATCAGCACGAACAGCAGCACGCCCACCGCGGAGGCCTCACCGAAGCGCAGCTGCTCGAACGCGCTCTCGTAGATGACCATCACCACGGTCCGGGTGGAGTCACCGGGCCCGCCGTTGGTGAGGACGTAGGGCTGCTCGAAGACCTGGAGCGCGTTGATGATCCCGACCACCGACGCGACCAGCAGGGTGGGGGAGAGCAGGGGCAGGGTGATGCTCAGGTGCTTGCGCAGGCCGGTCGCGCCGTCGAGAGAGGAGGCCTCGTGGATCTCCTTGGGGATGTTGTTCAGGCCGCCGACGAACAGCAGGAAGGAGAAGCCGAACTGCTGCCAGACATAGACCAGGACGACCGTGGCCATTGCCCCGTTCTCCGAGGTCAGCCAGGGCGCGGGGGCGATCCCGACCGTTCCCAGCAGCCAGTTCACGACCCCGAAGTCCTGGTTGAACAGGTACTTCATCACCACCGAGATCGACGCGGCGGACAGCACCAGCGGGAAGAAGAACGCCGAGCGGAACACCGAGCGCAGCCACACCGGCATCCGCCCGTTGACCGCGAGCGCCAGCACCAGGGCGATCAGCAGTTGCAGCGCGACCGCGAGGACCATGAACACGAGGGTGTTGCGGAAGGAGACCAGCACGGTCGAATCGCCGAACACCTCACGGTAGTTGGCGGTACCGGCGAAGGTCGGGTCGTCGATCACGTTCCAGTGGAAGAGGCTCAGCACCACCGAGCCGACGATCGGCACGACCGTGAAGACGACGATGCCGACGATGGTGGGCGCCAGGAAGAGCGCGGCCAGCAGCCGGGTGCCGCGGTCGCGTGCCGAGGGCGGCGAGGCGGCCGGGGGCGGGGTGAACGTCCTGACCGGCGTGGGTATCTGAGTGTTCGTCATACGTCACGCTCCATGGCCTTCTCCAGATCGCCCTGCATCCGGCGCAGCGCCGGGGCCACCGCACGCCGGGAGGCCAGCGCGGTGCCGGTGTGCTTCAGCAGTACCTGCTCGACCTCGGCCACCTGCGGCGGGGCGGGGATGGGCCCGGTGTCGGGGAAGGTGTCGAGGGTGTCGTAGAAGACCTTCCAGTGCTTCGGGCCGGTCTCCCGGTAGCGGTCGGCGGTGAGCATCGAACGCCGGGCCGGGGTGGTCTGGTTGGTCTCGAACAGCCGCATCAGGGTGTCCCTGCGGGCGGCGTACTTGATGAACTCCCAGGCCTCGTCCTGCCGCTTCGAGGTGCGCAGCAGCGCGTAGCCGGCGGCGCCGAACTGCATGCGCTGGGTGCGCCACCGCGGGAAGTACTGCACGTCGAAGCTGTCGGACGCCATGCCCGCCTGATGCAGACCGCCCGCCCAGAAGCCGCCGGCGGGTGTCACACCGACCCGCCCGGTGGAGAACACCCCGATCAGGTTCTGGCCGTTGCCGCCCTCGGGCCGGGTGCACAGGTCCTCCTGGATGAGGGAGGCGAGATAGTCGTACGCCTCCTCCACCCGCTCATGGGTGGCCTGCGGGGTCGTCCACCGGAACCCGCCGCCGCGCCCCTGACGCTCGGCGGCCGGGTAGAAGGAGTCCCACAGCCATGTGCCGCCGGGCGCCTTGGACTCGGCGAGCAGATTGGTGCCGTTGGCGAACAGCCACGGCACCACACCGCCCCACAGCCGGTTCGTCCAGAAGTACGGCGTGAACTGGGAGCCGCTGGACCTCTTCATGTCCCGCAGCAGCGTGGTGAAGTCGTCGCGGGTCCAGTCGGGCGCCGGGAAGTCCGCGCCGGCCCGCTTGAGGACCTGGTCGTTGAGGTACATGTCGGCCGCGTTGAACTCGACCGGCAGCTGGTAGAGGCTCCCCTCGTACATCATCGACTCCACCAGCGAGGGGTGGACGTCGGCGAAGTACTCGCGCAGCTCCTCGGCGTCCCGCTTCACCCAGTCGTCCAGCGGGACCCCGAGGCGCTGCGCGAACAGCTGCACGCCCTCGGTGGCGACGTACACGAGATCGGGCGCGGTGCCCGCCGCGATCTGGGTGAGGATCTTCGCGAAGAAGTCCGACCAGTCGACGGCCTGCACGGCGTTGATCCGGAGCTTGATGTCGGGGTGGACCTGCCGGAAGCCCTCGGTGAGAGTACGGACGGCCTCCGGTCCGTAGGCGGGGCCGAGCGTGGCGACGACGAGCGAGCCGTCGTCGCGTCCGGGGATGTCGGCTCCGGTGAGCCGGTCCCAACTGGCGGCGGTACCGGCCAGCGCGGCGGCGCCCGCGCCGTAGGCGCCGTACCGCATGAGTGTGCGGCGGGTGAGGTGCGAGTCGGTCATCCAAGGGCCTAACTCGTGTTAGTTGAGGGTTGACGCCCCAGATGATGGGAAGTGACGCCCGGCGGTGTCAAGAGTCGTGCACCCCTTGACCTTTAACGAGTTAGGTCCCAGAGTCCTGGTCCACATGAGCCGCCGTTTCGGACGAGAGGAACGATGTGTGATGCGTGGGTTGTCCAGGAGAGCGCTGTGCGCGGACCGGACGTGGACTCGCAGGTCAGGATGCGGGTGGCGGAACCCGTAGGCCGGCGGGTGCACGAAGGCGAGGGCGCCGTCGCCGTGTCGATCCGGGCGCGCGATCACGGACCGGCGCCGACCGTGCGCCGAAAGGCAGGTCGGTGTACGCCCGGCGGACCCGTTCAGCGCCGTACCACGCCCAAGGGTGGCTAGGGTCGGTGGCATGCGTGTCGTGCTGATCGGGGGGACCTCCCACACAGGCAAGTCGACCGTGGCCTCGGCGGTCGCGGAGCGGCTCGGGTTCGAGTGCCGCTCGACGGACGGGCTGGCCCGGCACCCGGGAAGGCCGTGGGGGAACGTGCCCGCGCATGTCGTCGAGCACTACGGGACGCTCACCGTCGACGAGCTGATCCGGTCGGTGCTCGACCACTACGAGCGGCTGTGGCCGCGTATCGAGGAGCTGATCACCGAACGCGCGAAGGGCGACGGGCCGGGGCTCGTGCTGGAGGGCTCCGCGCTCTGGCCCGACCGGGTCGCCGGGGCGGGCGTTCCCCACACCCGGGCCGTGTGGCTCACCGCGGACCAGACGGTGCTCGGCGCACGCGTGCGGGAATCCGCGCGGGAGGAGAGGCGGCGGCATCCCGTGGACAAGTTCCTTGCCCGGAGCGTGCGTTATCAGCAGCTGATGACGGAGTCGGTCGACGCGCACGGCCTGCGCCGCGTCGACACGAGTGGCCGCCGCGTGACCGAGCTGGTGGACGCGATCCTGGAGAGGCCCTGTCGCCAGGACCCGTGATCGCTGACACGATCTTCGGGAGCGGCCGCGGACGACCAACGGAGTACGCATGACGACGGACACGGGCACGGCGGAGGCGGAGCACATCCCGGGGATCGAGGTGAAACCGGTCGCCGGGCACATCGGGGCGGAGATCACGGGCGTCGACCTCGCCGGGGAACTCGACGACGCCGTGGTCGCCGCGATCCGGTCGGCGGTGCTGCGCTGGAAGGTGGTGTTCTTCCGGGAGCAGCGGCTGGACCACGCCGGACATGTGGCGTTCGCTCGCCGGTTCGGTGAGCCGGTGGCGCTGCGGAAGCGGGGCGGTGCCTCGCCGCCGGGCTTTCCCGAGGTGGAGACGACCGCCGACCGGCTGGAACTGGGCGGCAGGTTCGGCATGGAGCACGACGAGTGGCTCCAGCGGCGCCGGCACACCCTGCTGCGCGGCTGGCACTGCGACCACGGCGCCCGTATCGACCCGCCGGCCGCGACGATCCTGCGCGCCGAGACCGTACCGCCGTACGGCGGCGACACGACCTGGTCCAATCTGGCCGCCGCGTACGCCGGACTCTCGGCGCCGGTACGGGAGTTCGTGGACGGACTGCGGGTGGAGCACCGCCTCGGCGTCGGCTACCGGTCCCGCCCCGGTGACGACTCCTACGTCCGCCATCTGCTGGACCACCAGGTCGCCTCGCTGCACCCGCTGGTGCGCGTCCACCCGGAGACCGGCGAGCGGATCCTCTACGTCAACGGCTACTACGTCGAGCAGATCGCCGACATCTCCCGAGCCGAGAGCACCGCGATCCTGGACATGCTCCTGGAGCAGGCCGTCCGGCCCGAGTACACCGTCCGCTTCCGCTGGGAGCCGGGCAGCGTGGCCTTCTGGGACAACCGTGCCACCATCCACCTCGCCCCCGGCGACAACGCCCACCTCGGCTTCCCGCGGACCATGCACCGGGTGATGCTCGCCGGGGACGTCCCGGTGGGTGTGGACGGCAAGCCGTCGGAGCCGGTCGTCGGCACGGAGGCGGGGCGCTGGTGAGGTGCGGTCGGGAGTGCCGGAGGGCGCGTAGGGCCGTTACGGCCGTCCGGGGCGCCCGCCGGTGCTCGGCGGGGCCGGCTGGGAGGCGATCACGGCCGCCTGGACGCGCCGCTGGACGCCCAGCTTGGCCAGCAGCCGGCTGATGTGGTTCTTGACGGTCTTCTCCGACAGATAGAGCTTCTTGCCGATCTCGCGGTTGGTGAGCCCCTCCCCGATCAGGGCGAGGATGTCCCGCTCGCGCGGGGACAGGCTCGCCAGCTCGGGGGACACGGCCGGGGTCTCGGCGGGATCGGCGCGCAGCGAGCGCATCAGCCGGGCCGTGGTCGCGGGGTCCAGCATGGACTGGCCCGAGGCGACCGTGCGGACGGCCGAGACCAGGTCGGAGCCCCGGATCTGCTTGAGGACATAGCCCGAGGCTCCGGCCATGATCGCGTCGAGCAGGGCGTCCTCGTCGTCGAAGGAGGTCAGCATCAGACAGGCCAGATCCGGCAGCCGGCTGCGCAGCTCCCGGCAGACCGTGATGCCGTCGCCGTCGGGGAGCCGTACGTCGAGCACGGCGACGTGCGGGCGCAGCGCCGGACCGCGCGCGAGTGCGTGCTCGACGGTGCCCGCGTCGCCGACGACCGAGATGTCCGGCTCGGAGTCGAGAAGGTCGGTGAGCCCCCGTCGTACGACCTCGTGGTCGTCCAGCAGGAACACGCGGATGGGGTCCTGTTCGCTGAAGGTGTGTGCCTCGGCCATGACGACCCCTCGCTCCCCGATGACGGACGGACTGCGAACTGTCCGTGATGACGATCATTGCTCGCCTGGGGCGGACGCACCAGGGCCGTCCGGCCCCAGTCGGCTCGGAGATCCTCGTCGATGTCATGGGGGATCGGATCCCGACTCCTTCTCGGTACGGGACGCGGATGTGGTCACACGACGCTGCCGGCGCCGTACGGGGCGTAGAGGTCCAGGAGCCGGACCCGGGCGGAGCGCAGACGGTGGGCGAGCACGTCGCCGACCCACTGGGCGATGGTGTGGCCGATCGCCGGATCCTCCTGGCACATCGTGCGGACGGCCGTGGCGTCGAACTCGTACGCCCGCACCGGAGTCGTCGCCGTGGCGCCCAGGTGCCAGGCGTGCGGGGTGAACAGCCAGGACCAGCCGACGAGTTCGTTGTGGTGGAGGATCTCGATCACGGCCGCGCTGCGGCCGGGCACACGCATGTCGAGCTCGATCGTGCCCGTTCGGATGATCCAGAACCGGTCCGCCTTGCCGCCCTCCTCGAACAGCCGCGTCCCTTGCGGGAACGAGACTTCGCGGGCGACACGCATGAGCCGCTGCCGGTGCTCGGCGGGCAGGGCCCGCATCATGCTGGGCGTGGTGGTGGTGATCACGGCGTGCCTCCCGACGGGGTGTGGGAACTGCCATGGCCAGCGTCCGCCCGCCGGTGGCGGCGGGCCCATGGGCCACTCGGCCCCTTGACCGGTCCACCCAGCCCTTCCGCGGGCGGCCTGCCCACCCGGGTCGCCGGAAGTGCGGCTGTCACGGCCACGGGCCGCTACCTCGCCGCGTTCTCCTCGGGGTTCGCCTCGCTCCACTGCCGGTAGGCGGCCACCGCCGTCGGAAGGGTGGGGAAGATGCGGTCGGTGCCGACGGAGTCCGTGAGGCCGTACGCCACGAGGTCGCCCAAAAGGTCCTGCTTGACCCGGGCCAGGGCGAACACGACGCCGCGACCGGCGAGTTCGCGGCGCAGCTCGTCGACCGCGTCGAGTGCGGTGATGTCGACCTCCACGTTGGCCTCGGCGTTGAGGACGAACCAGCGGACGGGCCGGGTCTGTTCGTCGACGGAGGCCAGGGCGCGGCGGCGGAAGTCCTCGGCGTTGGCGAAGAACAGCGGTGAGTCGTAGCGGTAGACCAGCAGGCCGGGAATCGTACGGGCCTCGGGGTAGTCGTCGATGTCGTGCATGCCCGCGATCCCGGGCACCAGCCCTTCGACGGCGTCGTGCGGACGGGCCACCCGGACCAGCAGCTCCGCCACCGACAGACCGACGGCGACCAGTACGCCGTAGAGGATGTCGAGGGCGAGCACCCCGGCCAGGCAGCCGAGGGCGAGCAGGAGTTCGCGGCGGCGGAAGGACGCGAGGCGGCGGAAGCCGGCCAGGTCGATCATGCGGACGGCGGCGTAGACGACGAGCGCGCCGAGCACCGCGGACGGCGTACGGGCGAGCAACGGGCTGAGGAACAGCAGGACGGCGAGGACCACACCGCCGGCGACCAGGGAGTACGCCTGGCTGCGGGCGCCCGCCGAGGAGGCCAGCGCGGTGCGGCTGGCACTGCTGCTGACGGGGAAGCCGTGCAGGACGCCTGCGCCGAGGTTGGCCGCGCCCAGCGCCAGGAACTCCTGGGTGGCGTCGAGACCGGGGCCCTTGCCCTCCTCGTGTCCGGTGAACGCCCGGGCGGTGAGGATGAAGTCGGTGTACGCGACCAGGAGCACCCCGAGGGCGGGCAGCACGAGATGCGGCACTTCGCTCCAGTCCGGCCAGGCGAGGCCGGGCAGGCCCGACGGGACGTCGCCGATCACCTTGATGCCGTACCGGTCGTCGAGGTCGAACACCACCACGGCCGCCGTGCCCAGGACCACGGCGAGCAGGGGACCGGGGACGGCGCGGAGATACCTGGCCGCCGCGAAGAGGAACACCAGCACGGTGGCCGAGAGGACCACTGTGGACGGCCGGGCGTCGGCCAGGTTCCCCGCGAAGGACCACAGCTGCGGGAAGAACTCGGTGCCTGTCGCCTCCACGCCGGTGAGCTTCGGCAGCTGGTCCACGATCATGATCAGCGCGACGCCCGCCAGGTAGCCGATCAGGACGGGCCGGGAGAGCAGGTCGGCGAGGAAGCCCAGCCGCACCGCCCGTGCCACCAGGCACAGGAGGCCGACCGTGACCGCGAGGGTGGCCGCCAGGGTCGCGTACCGCCCGGGGGCGCCGGCCGCCAGTGGGGCGACCACGGTGGCGGTCATCAGGGCGGTCGTGGACTCGGGTCCGACCGAGAGCAGCCGCGAGGAGCCGAGGAGCGCGTACACGCCGAGGGCGGGCAGGATGGCCCACAGCCCGGCGACCGGGGGCAGTCCGGCGACGCCCGCGTACGCCATGACCTGCGGCACCAGATACGCGGCCACGGTGACGCCGGCCAGCAGATCGCCCCGCACCCAGGCGCGTCGATAGCCGATCAGCGGTCCGAGCCCGGGCATCGCACGGCGCCACCCCGGAACGTGTTCGCCCGCGCTCTGGGACATGGGCCGCCTCTCTCCGTCCGAACACAGGATCCACCGGCGTGCCCCCACCCGCGAGAGGGCGTGGAGCCGGTGCGTCGAGGCACTGATCATGCACCCCGACGGGTCCTGTGGACAGAGTCGCCCGGCCGGACCGCGCAGGTGCTCAGGCCGTGTCCGGGAGCCACAGGTCCGGGCCGAACACCTCGTAGTGGATGTGGTGTGCGGGGATGCCGAGGCTCAGCAGCCGGGTGCGGATCGTGCGCATGAAGGGCAGTGGGCCGCAGAGGTACACGGTGGCGTCGGTCGGTATGTCCAGACCGGTGAGGTCCATCAGGCCGGTGTGCGCGTCGGGTTCGGGGTGGGCGTCGGGTTCGGGGTGCTCGTACCAGAACTCGGTGGCCGCTCGGGGCAGTCGGTCCGCCAGCTCACGCGTCTCGGCGCGCAGGGCGTGTGCGTGCGGGGCGGTGTCCGCGTGCAGGACGAGGACGGGGCGGGTGGAGCCGGTTGCCGCGAGGTGGGCGAGCATGCCGACCATGGGGGTGCAGCCGATGCCCGCCGAGACGAGGAGCAGCGGGGTGTCGGTCTCGTCGAGGACGACGTCGCCGCAGGGCACGGAGACGGTCAGCTCGTCCCCGGGCCGCACGGTGCGGCACAGCAGATTCGACACCTCGCCGTCCGGGGCCGCGTCCGTCCCGGCGATCCGTTTGACCGTGATGCGGCGCAGGTCGCCGCCGGGGTCCGCGGACAGGCTGTACTGGCGCACCTGGTGCACGCCGTCCGGCATACGCGTCCGGACGCTGACGTACTGTCCCGCCCTCGCCGCCGGGGCGGGGCGGCCGTCGGCGGGACGCAGCAGGAAGGAGGTCACCTCCGTGGTCTCCTCGTGGCGCTCGACGACGGTCCACGGCCGCCATGTCCCGCCCGGAGCGACCCCCGCCTCCTGGTAGAGGCGGGCTTCCTGGGCGATGAGGGCACCGGCCATCAGCCAGTAGACCTCGTCCCAGGCCTCGGCCATCCGCGGGGTGACGGCGGCGCCGAGGACCTCGGCGATCGCGCCGAAGAGGTACTTGTGGACGATCGTGTAGTGGGCGTCGGTGACCCCGACCGCGGTGTGTTTGTGGGCGATCCTCGACAGCAGGGCGTCCGGCCTGGTGTCGGGGTCGCCGACGAGGGCGGCGGCGAAGCCGGCGATCGAGCCGGCCAGGGCCCGCTGCTGGACGCCGCCGGCCTGGTTGCCGCGGTTGAACATCCCGTCCAGCAACTCGGGCCGGTCGCGGAACATCGTGGCGTAGAACCGGGTGGTGATCTCGTCGAGCGCCCCCGCCACGGCGGGCAGCGTGGCCTTCACGGCGGCGGTGGACTCGGCGGACAGCATGAAGCCTCCCAGGGCTGGGACGGGAAGGGGGGAACGAAGGACCGGCGGTCGCCGATCGCGCGGCGACAGAGCCTGTATAGCAAGAGGAAATCTGGCATTTCAGTCCCTTTCGGGCGGCGCGGGGGTGGTCAGGGACCATCGGTACCGCGGTCGGGGACGAAGGTCCCGGTCAGCGGGCCGTCCGGCACCGCCCCGTTCCCGCACCGCCGCGGGTAAGGGGCCGGTACCGTGAGCCGTGCCGGAGCGGTCGGCGTCCGTGCGGCCGAGGGATCGGAGGAGACGCAGGTGGGAGGCCCCGAAGAGCCCCGGGAGGCCCGTGTACGGCTGCCACAGCTCAGGCTGGACGAGCTGCTGGAGGAGCTGCAGGCCCGGCTCGACGCGGCCCGCGGCACCCGGGACCGGGTGCACAGCCTGCTGGAGGCGGTGCTCTCCGTCGGCCGGGAACTCGACCTGGAGCAGGCGCTGCACAGCATCGTCGAGGCCGCCGCGGTGCTGGTCGACGCCGAGTACGCCGCCCTGGGAGTGATCGGGCCGGACGGCAGGCGGCTGTCGGCCTTCCACACGGTCGGGGTGAGCGGGGAGCAGATCGCCCGGATCGGCCCGTTCCCGGAGGGGCACGGCATCCTCGGTGAGCTGATCCGGCATCCCGAGCCGCTGCGGCTGGCGAAGATCTCCGAGCACGAGGCGTCGTACGGCTTCCCGCCCAACCACCCGCCGATGAACACCTTCCTCGGCGTCCCCATCCGGGTGCGCGACCAGGTCTTCGGCAATCTCTACCTCACCGAGAAACGGGGCGCGGCACAGTTCGACGAGGAGGACGTCTCGGTGACGTCGACGCTGGCCGTCGCGGCCGGGGTCGCCATCGACAACGCCCGCCTGTACGAGGAGTCCCGGCTGCGGGAGCGCTGGCTGCGGGCGAACGCGGAGATCACCCACACCCTGATGTCCGGTGGCGAGCAGGGCGAGGTCCTGCGGCTGATCGCCGACCGGGCCCGCGAGATCACGGGTGCGGCACTGGCCGTGGTCGCGGTGCCGATGGCGGACACCGACTCGCTCGTCCTGGAACTCGCCGTGGGGACGGACGCGGACGCGCACCGGGGTCTGGTGGTGCCCGGCAAAGACAGCCTCATCGGTGAGGCCTTCGCCGCCGGCACCCCGGTCACCAGCGGTGACGTGTCCCACGACGAGCGGATGTCGTCAGGACCCGACGGCTTCGCCGGGCTCGGCCCCGCCGTGGCGGTCCCCATCGGAACGGACCCCGGGGCGGTCCGGGGCGTCGTCCTGCTGGTCCGTGCGCGAGGCCGGGCGGTGTTCTCCGGCAAGGAGATCGAGCCGCTGAAGGGCTTCGCCGCGCAGGCGGCGGTCGCCATCGAGCTGGCGGAGCGGCGCGCGGACGCCGAGCAGGTCGCGGTGCTCCAGGACCGCGACCGGATCGCCCGTGACCTGCACGACCTGGCGATCCAGCGGCTGTTCGCCGCGGGCATGACCCTCCAGAGCGCGGGCCGCTTCATCGATCACCCCGAGGCCTCCGAACGCGTGGTGCGCGCCGTCGACGACCTCGACGAGACCATCAAGATCATCAGGTCGACCATCTTCGGTCTGCGGGCCCGCGAGGGCGTCGGCGGCGCCGGACTGCGGGCCCGCGCGGTACGGATCGTGGGCGAGGCGGCACCGGTGCTGGGATTCGCGCCCAGCGTGCGGATGGAGGGGTTGCTGGACACCCGGGTGCCGCGCGAAATCGCCGACCATGTGGTGGCCGTGCTCTCCGAGGCGCTCACCAACATCGCCCGGCACGCGCGGGCCCAACGCGCCGACGTCGTCCTCACGGAGGACTCCCACCAACTGCGCCTCACCGTCAGCGACAACGGCGTCGGTATCCGGTCCGAGGGCCGCCGCAGCGGGTTGCGCAACATGGCCGAGCGGG
The DNA here is from genome assembly GCF_013044505.1 of Streptomyces sp. S3(2020). GTDB lineage: Bacteria > Actinomycetota > Actinomycetes > Streptomycetales > Streptomycetaceae > Streptomyces. The sequence continues at coordinate 95,479 of NZ_JABERD010000011.1, forward strand.
CTGAGCAGCTGGGCGGGGAACTGGAGTTGAGCGGCCTGCCGGAGGGCGGCACCGTATTGGTGTGGCGGGTGCCGGTGCCCGCGGAGTAGGCGAGGCGGCTCGCGAAGGGATCGTCACCGCTTCCCGGCCGGGCCCGCGCGTCAGGCGGAAGGCTGCCAGCCCAGTGCCGGACCGAGCCGCGTGGCCATGTCCGTGAGGATCTGCACGTAGTCCTCGTGCCCGAAGGTGAACGGCAGCGCGAACGCGACCTCGTCGACCTCGCGGAACGCGGCGTGCGCGTGCAGCCGTTCGGCGATCTCGGCCGAGGTGCCGACGATGTCCGGCGCGAACATCAGACGGGCCGGGCCCTGCGGTGACGTGGTGCGAGCGGTGCGCTTCGCCGCGTACTCCTCGTACCGCGCGCGCTGGTCGGGGGTGGCCGAGTCGGTGGGGATGACGACCAGGCCCTGGGAGACGCGGGCGGCCTCGCCGTCGGGGTGGTGGGCGCGGAAGGCGCGGATGTGGGAGAGCTGGATCTGGGCGAAGTCCGTCGTCCCGTCCGGGTCTTCGGCCTTGACGACGCTGCTGGTCAGGAAGTTCATGCCGTGCTCGCCGGCCCAGCGCGCCGAACTCAGGCTGCCGCCGCCGTACCAGAGACGGCGGCCCAGACCGGGGGAGTGCGGCTGCACACGATCCGAGAACACCTCGAAGCCCTCGACACCGCTGAAGTCGGTCGCCGGCTTGCCGCGCACGAAGTCCAGCAGCCGCCGCACCCGCTCGTACGAGAAGTCCTCGACGTCGGCGGTGTCCGGGTAGAGCGCGCCCTTGACCTGGTCGTAGTGCATCGGCGGACCCACGCTCACACCCGGGTTGATCCTCCCGCCGGACAGGAGGTCGACCGTCGCCAGGTCCTCGGCCAGCCGCAGCGGGTTCTCCCAGCCGAGCGGGATGACCGCGGTGCCGAGTTCGATACGGCTCGTGCGCTGCGAGGCCGCCGCCATGACCGCGACCGGGGAGGAGATGCCGTACTGGAGGTGCCGGTGGCGCAGCCAGGCGCTGTCGAAGCCGAGCCGTTCGCCCAGCTCGATGATCTCCAGCGTGGACTCGTGGCCGCGGCGCGGATCCGCGTCGTCGAAGAGTCCGATGGTCAGGAAGCCCAGCTTGCGCAACGGGCGTGGGGTGGGGGGCACCGGCTCCTCCAGGTGTGCGCCGACCGATGTCGTACAGCTGTGGCAACTTGATCGTGGTCCGCGATGTTCCCCGCCGCCGCGCTCAGATCAGCGCGATGGTGACCTCGTCCTCGACCGGTGGGTCCAGCTCCTGGCGGCGATTGCCCGTGGCCGCGTGGCAGCGCAGCCGGATCGTCTCCGGGGTGACGTCCAGGCGCAGGAAGCACTTGAAGAACGGCGGGCTGTAGGTCGCGGAGCCCGGGGAGAACAGCTGCGTGTAGATCTTGCGGACCGGGAGCCGGAACCGCGAGACGCGGTCGGGACGGCCGCCCGCGCCCAGCAGACTGGCGACCAGCCGGGTGCGGAAGGTGACCCGGGCGGGCGCGCCGGGGGAGCGGGTCAGGGGGATGCCCAGGCGCTCGGCGATCACCGCCGCCGCGTCGGCCTCGGTGAGGGTGAAGAAACGGCGCAGCCGCAGTCGGCGGCCGTAGAGGGCGCTGTAGAAGGCGAGGGAGTCGCCGCGCAGCGGATAGCAGCGGAAGTCCTGCTCCGTGACGTTCGCGACGGAGACGCGCGGGATGGTGTGGGTGGCGTGCATGAAGGCACCGCCACCGCCCGAGACGACGTACTGGATGGTGCGGTCGCCCACCTCGACCGGGTAGCGCTGGTAGTTGTGGATGTCGCCGCCTATCGCCGCGACGTAGTGGTGCTCCGGGGCACGGACGATGTCGTCGACCGTGCCGCCCCCGTCGATGGGACAGGGGTGGTGCGCACCGTCCACGTACAGGGGCGAGCCGGTGATGAGGATCTTCGGGCGCGGCCCCTGGGACACCTCGCGCAGCCACGCGCCCTGCTCGGCGTCGATCGTCCCCAGCAGTCCGGTGTCGATGCCGATGATCCGCACCGGCCCGGCGTCGATCGCCCAGTACGGGCCGGGCTGGACCGCCTGTTGCCCGGTCGCCGAGCGCAACTTCCGCGCATGGTCGAGGTGTTGCCCGTCGTGCGGGCTCGGGCGGTGCCAGAGCAGGGCACGCAGCCAGGCCCGCCCGAGGGGACGCGGCCCGGGTTCGGGGGCGAGCGGTGGGGCGTCGTCGCAGAAGACGCGCATGAAGGCGCCGAGGTCCTCGTACCAGTCGTGGTTGCCCGGTATCGCGTAGATGGGCGCCGGATAGTCCTGGTACGGGTGGAAGAACTTCGTGTCGTAGTCGTCGGCGCTGCCCACCGGGTAGATCACGTCGCTGGCGACGACGGAGAAGCGGGTGTCCTGACTGACCTTCAGGAAGCCGGGCACGACGGCGTACTGGGGCGCGTCGCCCTCGCCGGTGTCGCCGATCACCATGAAGGAGAACCGGTCCGGGTCGTCCCGCCGGATCACCTTGTCGGCGGGTGCGCCGGCCGCCGCCCGCTGGGCCACCCAACGGCCGCGGGTACGGCCGGTGGGGTCCCCGAACAAGGACGCCAGCACGCCGTTGCGGGCCGCCCACAGGGTCTTGGGGCTGAGCCACGAGAGCTTCTCGACCTTGGGCGGCATCAGCCGCTCGTACGCGCCGGGTTCCGCGGCGCCCCAGCCGGCGCCCTCGGCGGTATCGCGTGATGAGTCAGACACCGGTGCACCGTAACAATGATCTCTCGACGGCCGTGCAGGGGGAGGGCCTTGCCTCTCGTGAACGCGCCGGGCGGGAAAGGGTGTTGGGCGGTCACCACTCGCCGGTGCGCTGCGACGCCTCGTACGGGTGCTGCCGGGCGCGCACGGGTGCCGTGGGCGAGTCGAAGACCGAGCTGTGCCGTGGCGGTGCCGGTTCCTCGGCGGGGGCCTTGGCGCGCCGGTGCGAGGTGGGGCGGTTCCAGTCGCCGTCGCCCAGCACGAGCAGGGGGTCGAACATCACGACCACGCCTGCGAGTACGAGGAAGATGACCGGCCCCAGCAGCATCGGCAGGAGCAGCGAGGACGCCGAGTCGCCGTCCCAGGTGCCGCCGGTCAGGCTGTGCACATGGACGCTCACCGCGGCCATCGCCGTGTAGTGCATCCCGGACACGGCCACGCCCATGACGAGACTGGCCCCGAGGCTCGTCATGAACCCCCGGATGGTGACGGCGGCCCACAGCGCCGCGGTGGCGGCGACGATGGCGATCACGATGGACAGGCCGACGGTCAGCACGTCGTAGCTGATCGCGCCGTTGAGCCGCATCGCGTACATGCCCAGGTAGTGCATCGCGGCCACGCCGAGACCGGTGACCGTGCCCGCCAGTGCCAGGTTGGCGGTGCCGGCACCGCGGTAGCCGACGATGAACACGCCGATGCCGACCACGACGACCGCCACGGCCAGACTGAGAAGGGTGAGGCCCGCGTCGTAGCGGATCCTCGTCTCCTCCACCTGGAAGCCGATCATGGCGATGAAGTGCATCGTCCAGATACCGCAACCGATCGACGCGGCGCCCAGCGCCAGCCAACCGGGTTTCCACGACTGGTCGTTGAGCAGGGACCGGACGATGCAGCGCAGCCCCAGCGCCCCTCCCAGACAGGCCATGAGATAGGCCGCGACCGGAGTCACGACACCGTAGCGAAACCCGTCAACCGTGCCTTCCATAAGCCAACTCCCCCCAGAGTCATGGCTGCTGATGGAGCCAGGTCTACGGGGTAAGGACCGTGTAAAGCAAGCATTTACCGCCAGTAACCAGTGAACTCTGAACTACCGGAGGTTCACTTTGGTCACTCAGTGGCGAGATTCGGCCATGGAGGACGGGCGGCCTAGGCTCTCACCCGGCACCGGCACGAGCTCAGGAGCGCACACATGGAAACCCCTTACCCCGACGGCCGCGGCCCCGACGAGACGCCTGTCCCGCACGCACTGCTCGCACCCGTGCTCGGCCTCCTGGGGACATGGCACGGGCGGGGCCAAGGCGGATACCCGACCCTCGCCGAGGACTTCACGTACGCGCAGGAGGTCGTCTTCAGCCACGACGGGCGCCCCTTCCTCCGCTACGAGGCCAGGGCCTGGCTGCTCGACGGCGCCGGGGCGCCCCTGCGGCCGGCGGCCCGGGAGAGCGGCTGGTGGCGGCTTCAGCCCGACGGCCGGGTGGAGGCGCTGATCACCCAGCCGACCGGCATCGCGGAGATCGCGGTCGGGCAGGCCGCGGACGGCACCGTCGACCTCTCCACCCACGACGTCGCCCTCACCCCCACGGCCAAGGACGTCACCGCCACCCGCCGCCGCTACACCCTGACGGACGCCGACACGCTCACCTTCGTCCACGACCTCGCGGCGGTCGGCCGGCCCTTGCAGCACCATCTCGCGGCGAGCCTGCGCCGCGAGCGGTAGGCTCGTGCGCGTTCGTGTGTGCCGGGTCGAGGAATGCGGGGAGGCGAGGTCGATGACCGCGCTCAAGGTCACTGCCGTGCGCAGCGCCCGGACCTTCCTCACGCCCCGGGCGACGGCCTGACCGCCACCGGAGCCGCCTCGCCGGGAGCGTGAGCCCGCGAGGCCCCACCCACACGAACACCACCATGGAACGGATCCGTATCCCGTCATGAGCATGCGCACCGACTGGATCACGCGCGCCGAGACCGGCGCCGACCTCCCCGCCATCCGCGAGATCGACCTGGCGGCCTTCGACACCCCCCTGGAGGCCGACCTCGTCGAGGCCCTCCGCGCCGACACCGCCTGGATCGACGGCCTGTCCCTGGTCGTCACCGATCCTCACGGCAAGGTCGTCGGCCACGCGCTGATGACCCGCTGCCACATCGACGACACCCCGGCCCTGTGCCTGGGCCCCGTCGCCGTACTGCCCGAGTACCAGAACACCGGCGCCGGGTCGGCCGCCATCCGGGCCGCACTCGCGGCGGCCGAGAAGCTCGGAGAGCGTTTCGTCACCGTCCTCGGACACCCGCCGTACTACCCGCGCTTCGGCTTCACCCGGGCCTCCGCCCACAGCATCCGCATCACCCTCGACGTCCCGGACGAGGCCATGATGGCCCTCGCCCTCGACGCCGGACACCCGCTGCCCGGCGGCACGGTCCGCTACGCGGCACCCTTCGGTATCTAGAGCCCGCTCCCGGACTTCTGGAACAGGCTTTGTCCGGCCCGCTGTGCGGGAGCGCGCGTCGCTCCCGCACAGCGGTACCCGGGGATCAGTGCACCGACAGCCCGCCGTCGACGAAGAGCGCCTGCCCCGTGACGTACGCCGAGGCCTCGCTCGCCAGGAACACCGCCGCGCCCGCGAAGTCCTCGGCCAGACCGTTGCGCCCGACCATCGTGCGCCCGGCCAGCTCAGCCACCTTCTCGGGATCGGACGCCAGCCGCGCGTTGAGCGGTGTCATCACGAAGCCCGGCACGAGTGTGTTGCAGGTGACGCCGTACGGCGACCAGGCCTCGGCCTGCGAACGGGCCAGCGACTCCAGCGCACCCTTGGAGACCCCGTAGGCGCCGCTCTGCACGAACGCCCGGTGCGCCTGCTGCGAGGTGACGTGGACGATCCGTCCGAAGCCCCGCTCGGCCATGCCGGGCCCGAACCGCTGCCCCAGCAGGAACGGCGCCTCCAGGTTCACCGCCATCGTGGCGTCCCACACCTCCTCGCTCAGCTCGCCCATCGGCGGCCGCAGGTTGATCCCGGCGCTGTTGACGAGGATGTCGGGCTCCCCGAACACGGCGGCCGCCTCCTCCGCCGCGGCGCGCACCCCCGCACGGCTGCCGAGATCGGCGCTCACCCAGGCCGCCCGGCAGCCCTCCGCGGTCAACTCGTCGACGGTGGCGGCCAGTTCCGTCTCCTTGCGGGCGACCACCACGACACCCGCCCCCGCCCGGGCGAGCGCTCCGGCGATCGCCCGTCCGATGCCGGAACTGGCACCGGTCACCACCGCGACCCGGCCGTCCAGCGCGAACAGTGCGGAGAGATATGTCTGCGGGCTCATGCCCCGCACCCTAGACGCCGTGATCAACACGAACCAGCGGGCGGGGTGCGGGGCGGCGGGGTGGTCAGCTCAGCGGGTCCAGCGTGAGGTACGCCTGCTGCGGGTTCCCGTCGTGGACCAGGGACTCGTGGTTGCCGACGTCGTCGAAGGCGAACGCGTACGCCTTGCCGTCGGCCATCCGGTCGTGGATGAGACGGGCGTAGTGGTTGGTCACCGCGTCCTTGTAGAAGTTCGCCGAGGAGGCGTCCGGCTGGTTGGGGTTGGTGAGGAGCGTGGAGCGGTTGAAGCCCGCGCACAGGGTGCGGGAGATCGGGCCGCGGACCAGGTCGTTGGGTGCGTCCAGAAGCCTGTGGCAGCCGAAGACGCTGCTCGCGTCCGGCTTCTGGAAGCTCGTGACGGTCGCGCCGGAGGAGTTGGTGAAGTTCATGACGCCGCCGGAGACCCGGCCGTAGTACTTGGTGTTCGGCTGGTCGGTGAAGGGGGTCACCGTGAGGGTCGCCGTGGCGTACTTCTGCCAGACCCGGTTGATGTAGTCGTCCAGGACGGAGGCCGGCAGCGCTCCGGTCTCCAGGCCGTAGGCGGGCGAGAGCGCGCGCAGCACCGTGCCGTCCGGACGCGTCTGGACCAGACCGCCCCAGCCGCCCGACTGGCCGCGCAGACCGTTGATCACCGCGTTGTAGCCACCGGACTTGAGGTGTCCCGTGTTGATCGTGGTGCCGTCGGCGCGCTGGACTCCCACCGCGTAGGGGGCGGAGAACATGTCGACCTGGGTGCTGTTGAGCCACAGGCCCGAGTCGTTGAGTGTGTACTCCGACCAGTTGAAGAGGATGTTGCGGTTGGGGTCGCTCGGATTCTGCACGGCCGGCTGCACCAGGCCGCCGGTGGTCAGCCGGAAGTCGAGTTTCTGGCCGTAGGAGAAGTAGACGCGGCCGGAGAACTTGGGCATCCGGATCGTCTTGGACTGCCCGGCGGCCGGGCAGTCCAAGACGATCCGGATGCCCAAGTTCTCCAGCCGCGTCTAC